>JAJFHC010000138.1 GCA_021775835.1 Hyphomicrobiales bacterium
ATGCGCTCATCAACGTGGAGCGCGACCCCAACCCTGGTCGGCAGATGCAGTTCGCGGAGAATTTTACGTTCGTCGGGGCACCGGTCGGTATGATATTTACGGGCGATCATAAATGCGGGCCGCCGCAATGGGCCGATGTCGGCATGTTGATGCAGACAATCATGTTGCTTGCGGTTGAGCGCGGCCTCGACACTTGTCCGCAGGAAGCGTGGAGCGAGTTTCCCGATACGGTTATTTCGTATTGCGGCTTGCCGGAGGACACGCTTGTTTTCGCCGGTATGGCGTTGGGTTATCGCGACCCAGACCACCCCCTCAACCGCTTGCGAACGGACCGCGCTGAGATCGACGACTTCGTTACGTTTCACGGCTTCAAAAAGTAAGCGCCGCGTCAGACCAGCTCCGCGTCAGTGATGACTTCAACCAACGCAGGGCCGGGTTGCTCAATGGCTTCCTTAAGCGCGGCTTCGAGCTGATCGGCGCTTTCAACGCGCAGTCCCACGCCGCCGCAGGATCGCGCGAATTCGGCGAAGTTCGGATTGGTAAGCCCCGTCTGCCAGACCGGCCATTCGCCGGATCGCTGTTCCTTGGAGATCTTGCCGAGTTCGGAATTGTTCATGAGGACATGGGTGATATCCATGTTGTAGTGAACGGCGGTGGTAAATTCCATCGCATACTGACCAAACCCGCCATCGCCGGAAATTGACACGACTTTGCGTCCTGCATATTCGGGGAAATCCTGCGTCGCCGCCCAGGCGCCCATGGCCGCGGGAAAACCGAAGCCGATGGAGCCGAGATAACCGGACATCAAAATGCGCTGGCCGCAGGGCTCAAAATACCGCCCGAAGGAATAGGTGTTGTTGCCCACATCGACCGGCATCACGGCGTTGCCGGGGACAATTTTTGTCATCGCCGCGAAAAGCGCCGACGCACTGATCCCCTTGCCCCGATTGTCGCCGAGTCGTCGCTCTTTTTCTCGCCGCCAGATCGCCCAGCGATCGGCAATCTCCTTGCGCTGGTCCTTCGCCGCCAACCCGCCAAGGCCCTGTGCAACCAGCCGGTCTCGGATGAGCGGCAGCGTAAGACCGATTTCGCCCCAGACGGGCACGTCAACAGCGTGGCTTTTTCCGAGATGCATGCGGTCGAAGTCAATCTGCACAATCGGTTTTGACGGTTCGATCCCCGTGTGGTGAGAAAACGAAGCGCCGACGGCAATGATGAGATCGCATTCGTTCATGAACCATGATGCAATCGGCGTTCCCGATCGCCCAAGCACGCCGCCGGCGAGCGGATGCGTATCGGGGATCTGTCCTTTTGCTTTGAATGTCGTCACTACCGGACAGGAAAGCTGCTCGGCAAATTTGGTCACTTCGGCCATGGCTTCCCGGGCGCCATAACCGGCGATGATCAAGGGTTGTTTTGCTTTACGGATACGATCTGCCGCAGCGTTGACGACCTCTGCCGCGGGGGTCATGCGCGGCGCAGCGAGGCGGCCTGCAGGCGTGCCGGCCTTCATCTCAGGCGCGGGCAAGGTCTGCGCGTCATCGGGAAAGATCAGTACAGAAACATCCCGCTCAACGATCGCCGACTTCATCGCCAGATTGGCGGTCTCAGCATAATTTGTCGCGTGCAGAACAAGCTGATTGAATTTGCCGACGGGCGCGAAGGCACCGTGCAGGTCGATATCCTGAAAGGCAAAAGGCGAGAAGACCTGAACCTGAACCTGTCCGGCGCATGCGATGATCGGTGCGCGGTCGACTTTCGCGTCCCAAAGCCCCGTCATCATGTTGGTGGCGCCGGGGCCGGCAATGGTCATGCAGGCCGCCGGTTTTCCCGTGAGCTTGGCGTAACCGGATGCAGCAAACGATGCCGCGCCCTCATGGCGAATGCCGACATAGCTAAGGTTGCCCGCCTCTTCCTGCAGGCGGAAAGCGTCGGCGAGGCCAAGATTGGAATGGCCGACCATGCCGAAGACGCGTTTTAGGCCCCAATTGACCATGGTCTCGGCGACAACATCCGTTGATGTGCGCACATGGTCCGGTTCGGGCGGCAGGCCCACATAAAGCCCGTCGGCGCGGTCCTCGACCGGGAACATCTCCTGACCGGAATCCTCGTGGCCGCCGGGCGGTTTGCCCGTCAGCGGATCAAAGTCCCAACCATGCCAGGGACAGCGAAGCCAGCATTTGTCGTCGATGCCTTTTTCAATGGAGCCCTCGCCGAGGGGGCCGCCCTGATGGGGGCAGCGATTGTCCATCGCCGCATATTGTCCGTCGAAATGAACGAGTGCGAGGGTCTTGCGGCCAGCGGTCACGCTCGTGACGCGCCCCTCCGGCACACGGCCTTTTTCGGCGACTTTATGCCATTCAAGGGATTTCGGCGTGTCCGTCATAGGATCCTCGAGTTTCGCCGCAGGCGCGGCATTATCGTTCGGTGCGCCGCCCCGGCGACCGAATAGTCGTGAAAGAAAGGAGAACATATCGCCGCCAATCCGGAAAGACGTGAATAATCGTGTTTTGCAATTCTGGGCGGCGCCCATAGGATTGCGCAAATCACATTCTTAACAAGTCAAAACAAAACGGCGCGGGCGAAAATTCATGGGGAAGAACTGGCAAGCCATTGCAAAATGGTCTGAACTGAAAGACCGCGAGCCGGCCTACGCCATCGTTGGCGAGGTCGATCTTGTGGTCGTGCGATATAATGATGATGTCTCTGTCCTGTACGGGCGATGCCTCCATCGCGGCGCTCTGCTCGCTGATGGTCATGTTGACGGCGAGAACCTGATCTGTGGGCTTCACAATTGGGATTACCGCCTGGATACCGGCGTCAGCGCCTACAATAATTCCGAAGCGCTGCAGAAATTCCCGTCGCAGGTGAAAGGCGGCAAGGTTCATGTGGACCGCGACGCCGTTGACGCATGGGCCGCCGAACACCCGCAACCTTTTCAGCGCGAGGAGTATCTGGGTCTATACGCGGACACGCACCCGGAGGCGGAAGAACCTTTTGTCGATCTGATCCAAGGCTACGCGAAAGACGGTCTTTCGAAGACGGGTCATCACGGCGTTGTTTCGGCTATGGGTGTGCCGCGGGACGATCTGCCGAAATGGGACGACATTCAGATCGTCACCGCGCAGCTTCACCGCCCGCCAATGTTGGACGATGAACCGGTCGATACGTCCGTGACGATCGGGCCCGGCGCGCAAAAACCGGTGACGCTGAAGATACCGCTTTTCGTTTCCGATATGAGTTTCGGCGCCTTGTCGCGCGAAGCAAAGATCGCCCTGTCAAAGGGCGCGGAAATGGCGGGGACAGCGATCTGTTCCGGCGAAGGCGGTTCGCTCGATGAAGAACGCCAGTCGAATGCGCGCTATTTTTATGAGCTTGCATCGGCGCGGTTCGGGTTTTCCTGGGACAAGGTGCGCGAGTCCGCAGCATTCCATTTCAAAGGCGGGCAGGGCGCAAAAACCGGCACTGGCGGTCACTTGCCGGGTGCGAAAGTCAAAGATGAAATCGCCAAAGTACGCGGACTGAAACCGGGCGAAGACGCGATTTCGCCGTCACGATTTCCCGACTGGACCGAGATCTCCCAGTTCCGTGACTTCGCTAATGAAGTGCGCGCGCAGACAGGCGGCATTCCCATCGGCTATAAAATGTCGGCCCAGCATATCGAGAAAGATATCGATGCGGCCCTTGAGATGGGCGTTGATTACATCATTATCGACGGACGCGGCGGCGGCACCGGTGCAGCGCCCTTGATCTTTCGCGATAACATCTCTGTACCGACGATCCCGGCGCTTGCCCGTGCGCGGCGCCACCTCGACCGGAGCGGTGCGACGAACGTGTCGCTCATTGCGACCGGCGGATTGCGCAAACCGGCCGACTACGTGAAAGCGCTGGCCCTCGGCGCAGACGCCGTGGCGCTGTCGAATGCGCCGATGCAGGCGATCGGTTGTCTCGGCATGCGCGCCTGCCACACCAACAATTGTCCGGTCGGCATTGCGACGCAGAAAGAACATTTACGCCAACGCCTTGAAATTCAGATTGCCGCGAAACGGCTCGCCAGTTTCTTTGAAGCGGCGACTGAGCTGATGTCCATACTGTCGCGCGCTTGCGGGCACTCGCGGATGTCCGACTTTAACGCCGACGATCTGACAACATTCAAACGCGACATGGCCGAACTTTCGGGCGTCGCGTTTGGCGGCGTGGGCGCGCGCTGATGGCGCTGGCGAACACGGTGGTCCTTCTGCTCGCGGGATGGTTCAGCATCGGCGCAATCGTCGGCGTCGCGTTTCTTGCGATTGGCGTCAACCGCGTCGATGCTGCCGCAAAAGGCGCAAGTCTATTTTTCCGACCGATGATTTTCCTTGGTTGTATGATGATCTGGCCGGCAGTGGTGATCCGCTGGCTGTCAGGCGTCAAAATCAACGAGCCGGATGAGGGCGCATCATGAAAAGACCGCACCGCAGAGTGCATTTATTGATGTGGCTGGTGATTGCGCCGGTAACGTTGATCGCCGGCATTTTCGCGTGGATGCAGCGACCGCAAACACCGTTCAGCGAAATCCCCGACGCAATCCAGACGATTGACGCAAGGGCGGAGTAACCGATGGGCCATCAGTACAAGGCAATTCAGTGGAATGGCAACAAGATCGTATACGATCTTTATCTGTTCGCCTTTATCGCGCTTTTTGTCGGCGTCTTTATGGTTGTGGGTTTGCAGACCTATGACAGCGGACACACAGCCGACCCGGTCGTGCTCGCGATCCGTGCGCTGGGAACGACGGCCTTTGCGCTCCTTACCGTCATTCTCGCTATCGGGCCGCTGGCGCGCATGAACAAGCGGTTCCTGACTTTGCTCTATAACCGACGGCATCTGGGTGTCGTGACGTTTCTTGTTGCATCGGCCCATTTCGGGCTGGCGTTGCTCTGGTATCACAGCAGCGGGCCGCTCAATCCTTTTGTCTCGCTGTTCGTTTCAAACCCGCTTTACGACTCCATACCGGGTTTCCCGTTTGAAACGCTGGGCTTCGCCGCGTTCCTCATCATGATGGCGATGGCGGTGACGAGCCATGATTTCTGGCTCAACAATTTGTCGGCGCCCGTCTGGAAAGCGCTGCATATGCTCGTTTATCCGGCCTATGCGCTGCTCGTCATGCACATTGTTCTTGGCGCGCTGATGACGGAAAAGTCGATGGTCTATCCGATCATGACCGCTGCCGCTTTCATCGGCGTTTCGGGCCTGCACCTGATTGCGGGATCGCGCGAGTGGCGCGCGGACAGCGGTATGAAGCAGCTCAAGGAAAAAGGCTGGATTGATGTCTGCGCGCCGGACGATATCGCAGAGAAACGCGCCATCATCACACCCCTGCCGAAAGGCGACCGGGTCGCGATCTTTCGTTATGACGGCAAGATCGCTGCGGTCACGAACGCCTGCCGTCACCAGAACGGGCCGCTGGGCGAGGGCCGCGTTGTTGACGGATGCATCACCTGTCCGTGGCATGGCTGGCAGTATCGTCCCGACGACGGCGTGTCGCCGCCGCCCTTTACGGAAAAGATTTCGACTTACAATGTGCGGATCGAGGAAGGCCGGGTGATGCTCGATCCCAAGCCAAACAAACCGGGAACCCACGCCGAGCCGGCGCTCATTCCTGCGGCTGGAGCAGCGTCATGAGCGTTCGAAAAGGGGTTATCGATCCGCCGAAAACCGATGCGCAGGAAATGTTCATTGGCTGGGCCAAGGCGCCGGCCGTTGATCGGCGGTTTCTGCTTGGCGTTTTGCCGTTTGGCCTGATCGCCGGCGGTGGCGCTAGCTGGCTTGTCGCATCGGAACTCGACGATCCGGGCGCCGGCGCTTGGCTTACCAGTGCGACGCACAAGGTAACAGGCGCGCTGATCACTGCGCCGTACCCGATGCTCCGCGTCACCGATCCGGCGGCGCCGTTCGGTATGCGGACGGTTTTGGTTGTGGCGCAGGGAAAATGCACCTCCGCCTTAAAGCTTGCGGATAAGGAGGGCTTGCCCGTTGAGGCGTCGGGTGTCCTGGTTGAGCGCAAGGATCGGCGCATGCTCGAAGTTCCGCCTTTCCTCGAAGACTGGTTGAACCCGGTCTTCATCGATATGCCGGGCGCGGTTGTTATGCCGGATCCGGTCTCGCTTGGTACCGCGCGTTTCGCCGGGACAATCATGGATTCAAAATGTTTCTTCGGCGTCATGCGCCCTGGCCGCGGCAAGACTCACAAGGCGTGCGCCAGCCTTTGCATTCGCGGCGGCATCCCGCCGAGCTTCTGGGTGCGCACGAAAGACGGGCGCGAATCCGTATTGCTCATGACCGATGCGGAAGGCGGCCCGATGCCAATGGATATCCTGCCGCGTGTTGCTGATCCGGTCGAAGCGGAAGGCGAGATCGTTCGCGTTGGCGACCTTTTGCAGTTCCGCGCAGACGCGAGCGCCTACCGCAGAATTTAACCGCCGGTACTGTCGGCTTTCGCCGCGGCCGATCCGCCGAACCATTTTGACAGGGGCGCGGCGGTCGCGCCGTGCAGCAGGATGCTCAAAAACACTGTGATATAAACGACCCGCTCAATTTCCGTGAGGCGGCCCATCTCTTCATGCTCAACGGCGATCAAGTGAAAGAGGATCGAGGCAAGCCCGCGCGGGCCGAACCACCCGATAAAGCCGATGGTAGGCCATTTCAGTCCCAGACCGGCGACGGAGACGGCCGTCGGCGCCATGCGAATAACGGTGAGGCTCAACAGCGCGTAGACAAAGCACAACGTCGTAACGTGCGGAAACGCCGCCGGTAGCAGAACGGCGCCGAAGAAAAAGAAAATGATCAGGCTGAAAAGCTGGCCTTCTTCTTCGACGAAATTGGTCAGCGACCCGGCGCGCCGGGAACAAAAGCTGCCAAAAACGAGGCCGCCGACAAAGGCGGCGATGAAGCCATTACCGCCGGCAAGATGCGCGCAGAACAGCGTCAGCACAGCAACGCCGATGCAGGTGAGATTTCGGAAGGAATGCGAGATCCATTCCTTGCCATCGGCGTAATGGATGAGTTTTCCCAAGGCGGCACCGATGATAGCGCCGACGAGCGCGCCGACAAAAATTTGTTGCGTGGCAAAGCGGAGCCAATAGCCAACACCCTGACCGTCCGCATCCGCCATTGAAAAGGAGAGCGCGGCAAACAACAGAACGGCGGGCAATGCGAGCCCGTCGTTGAGGCCGGACTCCACAAGAATGCCCTGGCGGATGCGCTCGGGCACATGCTTGCTGGTGATGACGGCAAGGCCGAGCGCTGCATCGGTCGGCGCCAGGATTGCGGCAATCAACGCTGCCTCCTGCCAGGCAAGATCAGGAAAAATCCAGATTGCGAAAAGCGTTCCGGCAAGAATGGTAAGGGGCAAGGCGACCAGCAACAGCCGGCGCGGGATGCGCGTGTTCTCTGCTAATTTTCGACTGTTGGTGGAGGCAGCGTCGGCGAACAATAAAAACCCGAGCGTCAGTTCGCCGAATCCTTCAAGCACATGATTGTCGATGTCGATTTCAACGATGCCAAGTCCTGCGCCGCCGACGGCGAGACCGGCCAATGTAAAAATCATCGGCGCCGAGACGATTGAACTGGAGAGTCGCGCAGAAAACACGCCATAAGCGACAATGCAGACCGCAATGACGATGAGGGGTTCTGTGATCATAAAATTCCGGCAGTCAATTGTTGCGGCTGAACATCCCTACGCTGTAACGCGATAAATCCCCAATCACTTATCCTACGCCCCAATGAGTTCCGCTCGCTGGCTTCACAACGCATTGTCGCCCTGCATTTTCGAATAAATGCGCGCCAGGTCGCCGTTTTCGACTGGCCTCGGGACTATCGGTAGCTGCCGCCGCCTCGTATAACGTACCCGTCCGGCTGTGACGCGGTCGGGCGATATTTCTGGGGGTGGTGGTGGAGTTCACGCTGATCGGCATTCTGGCGCTTGTCGCCGCGGCGTTTATTATCGCGCGGCCGATGAGTCTCGGTTTGCCGATAATCGCCGGGTTCGCCCCTCTGCAGGCTGCTGCGTTCGTCAACCTCCCGGCTATCGGCAACGTCAGTGTAATTTGCACGCATTTCCTTTCGGGCGCGTTGGTCGCCGGCATTGCCATACGTCCGCGCATGTTACACGGCGCGATCCAATTTGGGGCGCGCAATTCCGCAGTTATTTTGCTCGGCGCCTTCGCCGCCTATGCGGTGCTGTCCGCGTTCTTGATGCCGCGCCTATTCGAAGGCGAAGTCTCCGTATTTTCGCTCGCCCGCGGTTCCGGAGGCGCCATTCGATTGTCGCCGCTCTATCCGACGACCGGTAATTTTACGCAGTCATTATACATCACGATCAATTTTCTGCTTTTTGCTTCGGCGGCCTTCGTAATTTCTCGCGATGGCGGTCTCAGGCGCGTTACGCACGCCTTCAACGTTTTGACGATTGTCCATCTTGGTTTCACGATTGTCAGTATTTTTCCGACCCTGCCGCCGGCGGCAGCGTTGCTCGATCTCATTCGAACAGCGAATTATTCGATCAATTCACACCATATGGTCGCCGGCGCGCCGCGCATTATCGGATCATACACCGAACCGGCTGCCTTCGGCGCGGGGAGTTTAGGACTGTTCGCGTGGAACTTTACCCGGTTCATGCAGACGCGGGGTATTTGGCTTCTGCTGGCGTCCATATTGCTGCTTGGTTGCGTCGCTCTATCACTATCGACCACGGCCTATGCAGCACTTATTTTGCTTGTGGGTCTTTGGGGGCTTCACTCTGTATTCTACCTCGTTCGCCCCGGCATCAGTTCGGATCAGATAACCGCCATTATGTTTGCGTCCGTTGTTGCGGCGGGCTTCCTTCTGTTGTTTTTCGTAGACCCTTTTCGCGAGTTCGCGGTGCAAGTTTACGAACGCTTGTTCGGCATTAAGCTGCAAACGGCGTCAGGTATCGAACGGTCGTCCTGGAATATTCAGAGCCTTCAAAATTTTGTCGACACAAAAGGCTTTGGGGTTGGTCTCGGGAGTTCGCGCGCGTCGAGCCTCTTTGCAGTGTTGATGGGTAATGTCGGGTTTATCGGAACAGTGATTTACGTTGCATTTTTGAACCGCTCATTCTTGCGCGCCTGGGTTCGCCGCCCCGCGCCTACATTGGAAAGAGAAATGCGATTTGCGCGCAGAGTGTTTACCGCTTCGCGCGCTGCTGCGGTTGGATTGCTTCTGACTCACTTGATTGCGGGTACGATGATCGACGGCGGCCTGGTTTCGGTGTTGTTCATGGCGACGGCAACGGCGGCTTTTGGCACGGCGCGCAAGCCGGGAACCGTTCTCGATATTGGCTCGCCGGGTGTGCAGCCGCATTTTCGCTTTCCCGCACGACCGGCGATTTTCCGTGCGTTTTATAAAAACAACAGCGAAGCGGAAAAACCGCACGACCGGTTGCGCGATGCTGACGCCTGACAGTTGACGCGAGAAACCGGTTGGCCACTCGTTCCCGCCGTGTTTGCTTAATCGGTCAAGGCGGGCAATTTCATGCCGGAAATCAATCGCGCTAACGCCCGCTGCGGGTAGCTTTCATATTTTCCGAGCGGTAATGGGCGCATCGCGGAAAGCAACGCCTTTTGGCCTGTGCGCAGCGCGCCGGGCAATGTGCCTGCACATGCTGCTGATCCTTCACAGAGCGGCGTTGCGCCATTGCTGAACACGCTCTTATACTCAGCCTCGCCGCGGCCGAAATCGATCGTTCTCAGGCCGTGTTCGTTGGCGCAGCGCGCGGCTTCGTAAATCAAAATGATGCCCGTTCCGTAATTCGCCATCTCCAGATCATAGGACGA
>JAJFHC010000139.1 GCA_021775835.1 Hyphomicrobiales bacterium
CGCCGATCCAATCCTCAAGACATTCGGGGAACAAGGTAGCCTGACACCGGCTCGAACCTTCAATGAAACGCTTCATCACATCCTCCCAGAAATGACCAAGAGAATCATATCACGATCAGCGTTTCCACACAGCCTGGGTCAAAAACGGCTGTCAGCATGAGCCGTCACAAAGGTCCGCTCAACCTCACAAAGCGGAATTTCTCAGAGATTTTTGGATCGATCACTATGGTTCAGTTAAACGCCGCAGCCACGTCCCCGTGCCGCGTTCGCCGCTGAAGGCGCACTCTGGTCTTGTCCTCAACAAAAGGAGAAAGACCATGTCAACAACGGACGAACTCAATATCAACCCGACTGGTTGCGGCCCCTGGAACAAGGGCAAACTGACCGGACAGAAGCCACCATTACAACCAAAGCACGTCTGGGCCATTCGAACCAGATTGCAGCTGGCAGACAAGATTCGCGATTTGGCGCTGTTCAACATCGCTCTCGATAGCAAACTCAGAGGATGTGACGTCGTTCGATTGAGGATCGATCAAATTGCTCCCAACGGTCACTGCATTGAACGAGCCCTCGTTCGTCAGCGAAAAACAGGACGACCCGTCAAATTTGAACTCACAGAACAGACGCGTCAGGCGGTTGATCAGCATCTCGCCAGGCGCAAATTGGTGCTGAACACTTTTCTGTTTCCGGGACGGCGTGACCGCAGCACACACCTGACGACCCGCCAATATGCCCGGCTGGTCTCCGAATGGATTGCGAGTATTGGCTTGGATGCCTCACTTTATGGGACGCATTCACTGCGGCGAACTAAAGCCACACTGATATACCGCCGGACCGGCAATCTCAGGGCAGTACAGTTACTACTCGGGCACACCAAAATTGAGAGCACTGTGCGATATCTTGGTGTCGAGGTTGATGACGCGATTGCAATCTCAGAACAGATTGACGTCTGAAGTTGGAGGTGGAGCGGACACGCTCCACCTCAGCTCAACACGGGGATTTTTGACCCGATGCGGAAGTCGGATACAAGCACTTCGCAGGCATCAGTGCTTAACCTGTGACTGATGGCGCTGGGACTTTCGCCGAAAACCGACTCTACTGCTATCTTCAGTCGTTTTGGTGAATCTTGAACGCCGTCGCAGAATTTCAACCCTGCTGCTTTTTTTATCGATTTTGTGCCCTTTCGACACCGTGCTAGTGTCTTCGTAACGCGGTTGAACCAGAGGACTGATACGGGTAGCAATTCCCGTCTTCCCAATGTGAGGCGTGTGCGTTGCTGCGCTTCGTAGCTTACGCCGGTCGGACGCGGTGACAGGGCTGAACATCATGACCTACCTGCGTTGGCTCGGCGATAGCCCATCGCCACTGATTCAGGTCTTTCGCATTCACTTTGGAGGGACTCGCATGAATCGTATTTGTATCAGCCTGGTGACAGCGATGCTTGGAATGTGGGCGGGTCACGTCTCTGCGGGCGACGTCACAAATGCTGCCGCATCAGGACAGATCGAGACTTTGCGAGCCTTGCTCGATGGCGGCGCACCTGTTGATGAACCCGGATCGGCTACACCGCTCTATTTTGCATCACAGTCCGGGCATGTAGATGCGGTTCGTCTGCTGCTCGAACGTGGCGCCGATCCCAATGCACTCGCAAATATCGGCACACCCCTGATGATTGCTGCAAGAAGGAAAAAGACCGAGATTGCAAAACTTTTGCTCGAACACGGCGCAGACCCAAATTTTGCTGGTGGTGAAGACAATCGAACACCACTACATGAGGCTGCCTACATCGGCGCTGACGATGTGGTGCGTCTGTTGCTCGATCATGGTGCCGACACCGACGCGCGCACCCGGTTCCTTGAACCACCGTTGCACGAAGCCGTCAAGAAAGGCCGGGAAACGGCCGCCAAGATTTTGCGAGCTGCGACAAACTGGGCGCCACCAGTGCCTCCTACCGAGGCTGATTTGGCCGCCGTCGATCTCGAGGCAGGCCGGATCGAAGCACTTACGTGCACCGCTTGCCATCCAATGGAGCCGGACAAGGACCCGGGAAAGTCCGTTGGGGGTCCGAAATTATGGGGCGTGTTTGGTCGCCGAAAGGCCGGATTGGAACGATATCCGTACACGGACGTGATGCGCGCCGCTGAGGGCACATGGGATGTCGCAGCACTTGATGCCTTCCTGTCCGATCCTATGATGGCCATTCCAGGCACAAGTATGGATCGCGTTCGCATCAAAAACCGCGACACACGTTGGGCGCTGATTGCATACTTACAGACCCTCAGGTGATAACCGACGATTTGGCCTGAAGAGGAGCCTCCCGGAATTGGAGCCGTTACTTCCGATTCTGGCACTCAGCTGTCGTTCTCGAGCTGCGTAAGACAGGTCCGGTCCAACTCACATTTCAGACGTTGTGATTGAGATCACGCTCACTTCCTGAGATCGAGAAGGCCCAACTCCGCCCAAATCCATGTCGAATCGTAAGACGCCATCGGGTCGTCTGGATCATGTTTAGCTGTCTGATTTTCAAGGAGTTTGAGCCAGGCAACAACGTCATTGCGACCCTTCTTCGATTGTATGGCCCTTCTTGGAGAGATGTTGCCAAGCGCCGGAATGGGCTCATTCAGTTGTGCTCGGTAGTGATTGTCCATAGCCTCATGGGTAATACGATGCCGTTCGTCTGTAGGCAGATTGAATGCGGCGGAATCCTGATCATAATCGCCGTTTTCCTCAAGAGCCCGTTCAAGTGTCTGACGTTCCGCGAGTGGAGCCTTAACGAGGCCATCCAGTAAAGGCTCCAACTCCTTGCGTCCGCGTTCAGCTCTGCCCTCCGAGTTAACGCGCAGTTCGAGTTTGTTTGATTTCAGCTCGATGGTTCCTAGGACAATCGAATCATTCTCCGTCGTTGTCACAAATTCGAGACCGGGCGATGCATTCGCTTCCCGCTTCTTTTTCTTCTTGGGTCTTCTGTATTCAAACCAATTCCAAAACGTATGCGATGCTGCTTCAAGGTCTGGCGCTTGATTGAGAACAGCGCCAACCTGAGCTTCAGTAACGCCGGTCTCAAGAGGATAGACCAGCCGCATGAACTCCAACTCTTCGCCATCGCTGTTGAGCATTTCCGGAACGGCAGGATTGACGATACGCTCGATTAGATCCTCGAGAAAGAACATCGAGAAAACCGGGGCCAGATTACGCAATAGCTCGGTCTTGTTAGACGGGTCGCTAAACAAGTGCGCAAACTCGAGATCGTTCTGGTCAGCGGCTAGTCGGTCAAACAATGTCGGCATGTCATTATGTTTCTCATCTGCATCGTCGCCAAACATTGCTACCAGAATATCCGAGGCCTCACGCTCGAACGGTAGAAGACCGCCTCCAATCACTTTTGTGTTGCGGACATCAACGATACGCAGAGCAACTCGATCCCACGGTTTGAGTGTCTTAGTCGCCGTGCGCTCACTGACCCTCACCGGCTCAACGCCTCGGATTAGATCGCGGGCAAGAAATGATCGGCCAGGCTCAATATGGCTGATTTCGTAGAGGCTCATCACCGAGTCTTTGAGCCCGTACATATAGGACTTGTTGCCTGCGGATTCTTTCCAACCGCGGCGTTTCAGGTAATCATCGACAATGTTTCCGGCACCCTCGACTTCCTTGGTCAAAAAGTCTTCGAAAGCGCAACCCCACAGCGTCATCGCCCAATGAGCATCAATCAAGCCACCGAGTTCGTCAAAGCTTTGGAGGCCATGTTCATCAAGGACGCTATTAACGTGATCGTCCAAGAACTCCTCAAAAACGGTTCGCCACGGCTCTTTGGCAAGCCACTTCATCAGACCGTTGAGAGAATGAGCAGACGGCATAATTTGCTCCACGTGTTGCCCTGAACGCTTCCGATGTTACCACAGTGGAGGACTCTGACGAGCTCAGTTGATGTGTCGGATCGTCCTGTGTGCCGCAATAGCATCACTCTGATTAATGTGGAAACTTGTTGCATGGAATTGGATCGAACGAGTGGCTCGGAAGAGTCCGTTCGTGGCACTTAATCCCCGTGCAGTGGTCGGCGAATCTACTTCCGTTGATGATCCGACTACGGAAGTTCCAGGCCCGAACGTCCGTTCAACCCCACATTCTCACCGTCAATTTGGCAGGCCGAATACGGGGATTTTTGATGCTGTGGACGGCGCCCCATGCGGCATCTGAAGTGCCATAAGATGGTTGCCGTTTGAGCACCATATGAAAGGGGTACCGTCCATGAATGAGATTATCACAATCGGTTTGGATATTGCGAAGA
>JAJFHC010000140.1 GCA_021775835.1 Hyphomicrobiales bacterium
AGCGCCACCGACGCCCTTGATCATGTTTTCCCCAAGTCCTGCAAAAACCGCGCTGCGCACGCGGGCCCCGTGGTTGATCGCCAAAAAGGCGCTGATCCGCGCACCCATGGAATACCCCATCACGTCGCATTGCTCGATGCCGAGATGATCCAGCAACCGCGCCGCATCGTCGGCCATGAGAGGTGCGCCATAGGCTTCCGGGTCATAAAGTTTGGCGCTTTCTCCGTGGCCACGGTTATCGACGGCGATGACCCTCCAGCCTTCGCGTTCCAGAAACCGCACCCATCCGGTATCGACCCAGTTTACACGCCGGTTCGACGCAAAACCGTGGATCAGGAGAATCGGTTCGCCACTGCCGGTTTCTTCATAGGCGATCTCCACACCCTGGGAATCAAATACCGGCATGTGTAACCTCTTGAAATTCTATTGATGGAACAAAGTCGTTGGGCAAGGTTTCGTCACTTTCTAACATAGCCTCCGGCGATTGAGCAAAATCGATTCACGGGAAATCAGAACCAGACAAAACGACGCTCACGGCATGCTTTCCTTCAAGTCGCACCAAGGTTATGGTACGCGCGAACATGGCGGGTCGAGAGGGGCCTGCTTACAAGGTGACATCCAGGAGCAAGAAGAGCGATGGCGGACAAGGGCGTTCCAAAATTTCGCAACGATGTCGGCACCAGCCGCATCGAAATCGGTGCAAAAACGTTTGAGTGCACGGGGGCGACCGCTCCATATGACCACCCGCACATTTTTCTGGACATGGGCGACGACCACGAAATTGTCTGCCCGTATTGCTCGACCCTGTTTGTTCACAAGGGTGAACTGGGCACGTTCGAAGCGGAACCGGCCGCGTGTGCCTATGCACCGGGCGAACCGGTCTGACGGCGACCAGGATCGACAATTGCCCAACTGTGCCCGGCACAATTTCCTAACATGACCGGACCGCCCCCTCCCCAGGCGCTTTACGACGTGATCATTGCTGGCGCGGGTATTGGAGGCCTATGCGCATCGTTCTGTCTGTCCCGCAAGGGCTTCCGCGTGCTGGTCCTTGAACGCGGCGACACTCCGCTTGAAGTCGGCGCCGGCATACAACTTGGTCCGAATGCAACCCGTGTATTGCGCGACCTGGAGATCCTCGACCACCTCCTGCCCCACGCCGTCAGTCCCGACGCCATTGCGGTTAGAGATGGATTGACCGGCCGGAGGCTGGCCCGTATCCCGCTTTCCGAATATGCCCTGAGGCGCTACGGCGCGCCCTATCTCGTCATCCACCGCGCCGATCTCCACCGCACATTGTATGGGCTTGTGGAAGCTCAGTCCCGTACGGAAATCCTGCACGGCGCTGATGTTCGGAATTTCACGGAGGCGCCCGAACATGTCGATGTCCATCTGGCCGACGGCTCGACCCATTCAGGCCGGATATTGATAGGTGCCGACGGTCTGCGTTCAGCGGTCCGCCGCAAGCTGCTCAATGATGGGCCGGGCACGCCCACCGGTGAAATTGCCTGGCGCAGTCTGGTACCCATGGAGGCCGTCGAGGGCAACTTCGCACACACCGAAACCGGCCTCTGGATTGCCCCCGGCGGGCATGTAGTTCATTACCCGGTGCGCGCCAGGAAAGCGCTCAACATCGTTGCCATTAGCACTGGAGAGACCGAAGAGCGCGGCTGGTCGGCTGAAGGAGACCCGGAAGACCTCAAAGCACGGTTTTCAGCCTGGGCGCCGCAGGTTCGCGAACTTCTCGAGCGCGCCGAGGAATGGCGCTTCTGGCCCCTTTTCGACCGGCCTCCAAGCCATCACTGGGGCCGCCACCGTATAACCTTGTTGGGGGATGCAGCCCATCCCATGCTGCCCTATCTGGCACAGGGCGGTGCCATGGCCATCGAGGACGCCCATGTCCTGGCCGGATGCCTTGCCGATAACCTCGCATCGCCGGAGTCCGCCCTCGAAACCTATGAAATCAAGCGCCGGGATCGGACAGCCCGGGTCCAGGCCGCCTCGCGGGAGAACGCCCGCACGTTTCATGCCGATGGGGGGTACCGGTTTGCCCGGAACACGGTCCTGGGATTGCTCGACCGCATTGCTCCAGGCCGCGCCCTCGCCCGCTATGACTGGCTCTACGGACATGATGTGACCGGATAAACGAAACAGCCATTGCAACGTGTGTTCCTGGATGTCGAGAATACGGCAATCGTTGCCGTGAGGCCGCGAACAGCCCGGCCGTTATCCGGATATGCGCTCAACATCCGCTTCGCCATAGCCCAGTTCCGTCAGCACTTCGGCTGTGTGTTGTCCAAGCTCCGGCGCGGCAGTCTCGGTCACATCCTTGTCGGCAATCGGGTTACGGGCAAACTGCATTGCACGGCCATTCTGCGTCTTCACTTCGGAAAAGGCGCTGTATTCCGAACTGAGCGGATTTTCCGCAATGCTGGCGACATTTTCGATCGCTGAGCATGGAATACGGTTCTCCACCATCAAGTCCAGCCAGTACTGCGCCGGTTGCCGACGAAGATGCTCACCGAGGACTTCATCAAGCGCATCACGGTTCTCCAGGCGAGGTTCGTCATCGGAGAACCTGGGATCATCGATCAGGTCGGGACGGCCGACGGTCCTGCAGAAATGTGGCCAGTCCTTGTTGCTCCCCAGCCCGATGACGATGTCCCGATCGGCTGTTGGGTACGGCTCGAACGGCGTCATGGAGGGATGGCGCGATCCAATCGGTTCGGCCACAATGCCGGCGTTGAGATAGCGCGCGAAGGCGTTTTCCAGGCACACCCACTGACAGGCCAGCATCGAGACATCGAGCGGTCCGGCAGGCATTTCATCGTGAACATCGCGACTATGGAGGCGCTCCAGAATGCCTATGGTCGTGAACAGCGCAGCGGATATGTCGCCGACGGAAAAGCCAACTCGTGTGCTTGGTCCACCCATCGGTCCGTTGATGCTCATCATGCCGCTCATGGCCTGGACAACGATGTCATAGGCCGGACGCGAAGACAGGGATCCGGTTTGTCCGAAGCCGCTGATGGATGCACAAATCAGCCTTGGATTGATCCGCGTGAGCTCTGCATCGCTGCATCCAAGCCGGTCCCTGACGCCGGGCCGCATGTTTTCCACAAAGACATCCGCTGTCGCCAGCAGCCGGTGCAATGCTTCCTTACCGCCGTCGGTTTTGAGATCGAGTGCAACCGAACGCTTGTTTCTGTTGAGCGAGGCAAAGTAAAGGCTGATCCCATCCTCAAAAGGCGATGTTGTCCGGGCGATATCCCCGTTCGGATTTTCCACCTTGATGACATCTGCGCCAAGAGTGGACAGGAGCCAAGTGCAGAACGGGCCTGACAACACGCTGGTCATGTCGACAACGCGGATACCCTTCATTTTGTATCTCCCCTGCAAATCCGTTTAATGGCCGCCCATTGTTCCCGTTCGTTAGCGAAGAACGTCCTTTTGGCTTTATACACGCCGGCAATCGCGCTGAGAGTATCAGTTTCCAAACTTGAAACTTCCTTCCAATGCCCTTCGGCATCCCATGAAGTCGACCTCCCCTCAGCGTTGATGCCTACACCGACTTCTCCCGGCAAGGCCTGAACACGATCCGTCAACAATCCCGGCGTCCTGGTATCTAATGGGGACAATTGTTGTATCATCGCCACGGGTGAGCATCCCGCAGAACTCTCTACGCGGCCGTCTACTGCGACGCATCCTTCAAGAACCGGGAAGCCTGAACCGTCGTCATGACGGAGCCACCTTGCGACCGAATGCAGTCGGCCGCCTGAGCAACCAGGTCGGCGTTGGAGTCTGCCAGCGATCCGTCGGGCAGATGCAGGTTGTTCTCAAAGCCCACACGGACATGACCGCCGTGTTTGACGGCTGCTTCGACACACGCAAGTTCGCGGCTGCCGAAGGCGCACATGGCCCAGGGGAAATCCTCATCACCCCGCGCTTCGAGAAAGGCGTCGAGATCCTGTGGATCAGACTGCTGGTTTTCCGAATACCGGCCAAGGACAAACAGCGCAAAGGGCCGCTCGAATGGAATTATGCCGCGCTTTCTGAGGTCAATGAACCGGCGCACATCCTCTGCGGAGTAGAGGATGAACTGGGGCGATATTGCTTCTTCCTTCATCCAGTTGAAGAACTTCCGCGCGTGTTCCTCGTCGCTGCCTTCGGGAACCAGTTCGTTGAGGCCCAGCGAAACCGCTTCCGGGCGCACCCGCCAGACCATGTCCATCTGTTCCTGGGTCGTGTAGATCCCGCAGGCCTCGCTGGTGACCTGGGGCACGATGTCATCGCCAACTTTCGTCTGCAGTGCGTCGAGAGCTATCTTGTAACAATCCGGGTTGATCGTATGACCGGCATCGTTGTTTCGGACATGGAGATGCAGAACGCTCGCCCCTGCTTCGGCGCATTCCTGGGCGGCCACACACACCTCGCCCGGTGTTATGGGCAAATTGGGGTGGTCTTGCTTGCCGCGCCGGGCACCGTTAGGTGCCACCATGATCATGATAGGACATGCTGTCATTGCCGGTCAGACTCCAGATATACCGGGCTTTCTAACGTGTTGCGACACAGAATAGTTCCCCCAAGACGCCGGATCATCCGCCCTCGGTCGATTTTCCAGCCCCCCGACAATGGCCCAACGCGCCCTGTGCCGCAAGACCACGGCCTCCACACGATTGATCACGTGAGTGTTACGCCAGAACGTCCAATCGACCGCCGGCCACCCTAATGGCGACGAAGACAATGAGACACAAGAAGGCTAAACCTCCGCGCCATCCTTGATTGGTGGTGCAAATTGGAGGCTCATGTCCCACGGCAGGTAGATCCAGGTATCCTGACTGACGCCTGTGACAAACGTGTCAACCAGCGGCCTGCCCGCCGGTTTGGCATAGACAGTCGCAAAATGCGCCTTTGGCAGAAGATCGCGAACGATACGGGCTGTCTTGCCGGTATCGACCAGGTCATCGACGATCAGCACGCCGGCACCCTCGCCGCCACCGATATTCGTGATCTCGTCCGATACGCCCTTCAAAACAGAGATATCGCCCTGGTCCTTGTAGTCGTAGGACGCCACACAAACCGTCTCAATCTTGCGGATGCCCAGTTCCCGGGCAACGATCGCGGCCGGCACAAGCCCGCCCCTGGTAATCGAGACGATCGCCTCCCAGTTACCTTCCCCGGACAGCCGCCACGCCAGCGCCCTCGCGTCACGATGCATCTGGTCCCAGGAAACCGGGTAACCCTTTTGATAACGATCTTCCATGGCCGGTCAGCCTTCCCCTGTTTTTGAATGCGTTGGTATGCATGGAATGCCGCAATCAAACGCACAAGGCAAGACTCCAGGAACGGTTAGACACGTCGCCTGGACACAACGAATGACTCATCAAAGAACCAAAGGCCGCCTCGCTCTGCAAGGACTTCACGGGTGGCATCCAGATAGGCCCCGTCAACCATGGCCTCTTCCAGCCGGACATCTTCAATTTGGGCCACGTAGATCGCGGCATTCCAAGCGGCGAGAAGCGTCGACGTGCCAATCCCGTGGCGGTCAATCTCCGACGGCAGCGTATGCATGTCGTAGCGCAAAAGTGCCTTCTGGTCCGAATAGGCCTTATAGGTCAGATCGCGATGAGTGCTGCCGATCTTCTGCTTCAGCACCTTGAGAAGCGTGTGCCGGTCGGTCTGGAACGGTTCTTCTCCCGGCCAGATTTTCTGAACAATTTCAAGCCCCGGATCATTTCCGTGGGAATGAACACCAACCAACCGCCCGCCCGGCCCGAGCGCCTTTGCGAGCGGTGCGATGATCTTTTCAACCTTGAACTCGACTGGCATGCGCGCCCGGTAGGGTTGTGAGGCAACGACAAGATCGTAGTCGGCGCGGGCAAAGCCAGGACGCGGGATGACTTGATCAAGCAGGAACTTGTGATCTTCCCTGTAGAGCACGAGCACGGAAGGACGGACATAGAGCGGGTTGCCGGTCTTCTCGCTTGAGCGCACTTGCCATCCGTCCGCCAGTGTCGACTGGAGGTCGGTAATCTGAGTCTCGAATTCATGGGCCGTGTCGCCGGACAAGGGAACCTCGATCCAGTTAAGCGCCGCCGCAGACTGGACTGAACCGGGCGAAAGCCAGGGTGATTCGGTGTAATAGAGATTGGTAACCACCAATACAGTGGCCGGATGTTCATGAAATCGGTCGGGCATTTTCTCCAAGCCCAGGCGTACATCCTCTAGACTGACTTCCTTGCCGACGATGTAGAAGGGAAATGTCGGAAACCGGCAGTGCATCTGGCGCATCAACCTCGTCAGCACCGTCCCATCCCCCATGCCCGCATCGTAAACCCGCACCGCCGGCGGTCTGGGGTGAATCCGCGCCAGTTCTTCTCCAACTCGGTCAGCCACCACCCACTTTTCGCCGCAGGTGTTCACAAACAGAAGGTACTTCTGCCGATTGTCATAGAACCGGAAAGCTGCTTGCCCGGTACCGTCTGATTTCTGGCCTTCAGAGTCTCCGGTCTTCTTCGCAGACTTCTTCGGGGGCGCCAGTGCAGTTTTTTGGTCTGTCACCGCCTGCGTTGCACGATTGTCTTCGTTGTCCGCAATGTATTGCCGAACCCGCTCCACCGTCGCTGTCGTCACGCGTTTGCCCTGACGCAGGCGGCCCACGAACTTGCCGTCATTCACCGCTTCACGTCCAAACGTGGTGGCGGCCATGTTCGATGCCTTGCAAAAGGCGTTGATTTCTTCAAGCAGAGATTCCTGCACCGTAGACATGACTATCCCTCATGGCTGTCCATTCAGCTGGCAACCATGCCACAAATTTCAGGGAACACAATCCCACAAAATTCAATTTGTGCATTTGTGGGATTTGACCCATACATGACCAGACTATCAAGGAAGTTTGGCAGGAACCGGATCTATTGTTGCATTGGGATTGGACGGTTCTTCCGAATTCGACGCTGTTTTCGGCGGAAAGAACCCCAACCGTCTCAACAGTGCGCTTGTTGGACGTTTCCAGGCCAACAGCGGCTTTTCGAAGAAATGCCAGGAAAGGACCGCCAGCGGCACGGTAATCA
Source organism: Hyphomicrobiales bacterium (assembly GCA_021775835.1). The sequence continues at coordinate 7,071 of JAJFHC010000140.1, forward strand.
TCCAGGCGACAGCACCGTTAAACCACGGCCCCAGAGCGGGCCAGAACAGATAGACCAGTTGCAGAACCGGAAAGCCAAAAACGTAGATACCGTAGGACCCCTGCCCGAGCCAGTTGAGAGGTTTGAACCAGGCGACCTTGGCAAAACCGATGTAGAGCACACTGTAGGTCAGCAGCAGTATCCCCAGCGCCGCCGCCAGTCCCGTACCGTCGAGCAAGAACGACGCAACCGCCAGACTGCCCAGGACAACCGGCGAATGCGGAATGCGGTCGCGATACAGATAACATACAGCGCCCACTCCGAACGACATGGCAAACCGCATGAGATGGCGGATGGGTTCAAACAGCACGCCATCCTCGCCGTTCCAGAAATAGGCGGCAAACCCGACCAACCCGACAACAACCATGGCCCCCACGACAAATCTGAATTTCAGCAGTCCCAGTGCAAAAGCCGCCGCAAGGGCTGCACAGAAGACGAACTCGTAGCGCAGAGTCCACAAGAGTTCATAGATCTCACCGGGCAGCACGTTGTTCTCGAAAACGCCGGGAAGTGGATGGGAAATATTGACCAGGGTGACAATCGAGAACAGGAACGACAGCGTCTCGCCCGAAGTGAAGTAGGCAAGTGGTTTGGCAGTCGTGATCCACGGACCCACGACAAACGCCATGACAAGTGCTGAGAGAACAACAGCCGGCATGAGTCGAAGCACACGGGCGACGCAGAACTGAACGACGTCGCCACTGTCCAGGATCGACTTTGTCAGGAAGAAACCCGACAGGATGAAGAAGACATGGACGGCGTGAAACCCAGGGGTAAAACCCAGAAGATGCATGTAATCCGCCGTCACCATGCCCGGGGTCGTGACGATCCAGGCATGGGAAAACAGCACCGTCGTCGACGCTAGTATCCGCACAGTGGTGAAATTGTTGTCCCGCCCACTCAGACGGGCACCGATCGTGTCGTTCATCATCACAAGCCACGCCTTATGAAAAGACGGCACAACGAGGCACAGAGACCCAAACTGCCGACCGCTAGGCCTTCTTTTTAAGCCAAACAGGTGAATTTATTGATGAACGTTCGACAATTAAGAACGGATTGTTACGACGCGGTAAACGAAGGATTAAGCGCCCGCGCCCATTCCATTGGTTTTCACCCTCGGCCACGCATAGGCGCCGGACTTGCTGGTCTTGAGACCGGCACCGACCAGAGCTTCAACCAACTTGACGGCGGCAATCACTCCGTCAATGACGGGAAGACCCGTCTCCTGCGACAGCCAGGACGTAAGATCCGCCATCCCGGCGCAGCCCAGGAGAACAGCCTCACAGCCGTCCTCCTCCCGTGACTTGTTGATTTCGTCCCGGATTCTTTCACGCGCCTTGCTACCGGGCTCTTCAAGCGCCAGAACCGGAATATCAGCGGCCCGCACTTTCCGGCAGCGCCTGTCCATGCCGTAAATCAACGCCAGGTCCTCTATGATCGGCACTGACCGCGGCAATGTCGTGATGACAGAAAATCCTGTAGCCACCATGGATGCGGCATGCATGCCGGCTTCGCATATGCCAAGAACCGGGCCGGATGCAATTTCGCGGCAGGCGCCAAGGCCGGTATCGTCAAAACACGCGATAATAAAGCCATCGTAGCCTTGCGCCTCGCCCTTCTTCACTTCCTCGAGCAATCCCTGCAACGACATAGCCTCGTCGTAATAGCCCTCGATGCTGACAGGTGCCGATTGAGGGTTTACCGCCGTTATTTCCGTGCCTTCGGCCGCAACCTGGCGCGCGCAGGCGCCGATCTTTTCAGTCATCGACGCAGTTGAATTGGGATTGACGACCAGTATTCGCAGTGGGTTATTCATTGATCACACCTCACCGCCCAGATAGAGCGCCCTAACCCGGTCATCTTCCAGCAGATCCACGGATGCCCCACTCAACACCACTGAACCGGTTGCCAGTGCATAAGCGCGGTGGGACACTCGCAAGGCCATACGGGAGTTCTGTTCCACCAGCAAAACCGACACGTTTTCTTCGCGATTGATTTCGACGATCGAACGGGCAATGTCCTGGACCAGCTTCGGCGCGATCCCCAGCGATGGTTCATCGAGCAGAAGCAGGCGTGGTTTCGCCATCAACGCCCGGCCGATCACCAGCATCTGTTGCTCCCCGCCACTCATGGTTCCCGCTGACTGGGAGTACCGCTCTTTCAAGCGGGGAAACCGTCCCAGAACCATTTCGAGGGAGTGCGCGATCTCCGCCTTGTCGGTCCTCGTAAAGGCGCCCATGAGCAGGTTGTCCTTGACCGACATGAACGGAAACACCCGGCGGCCTTCCGGCACCATGGCGATCCCCATCTTGACGATCTCATCGGGACCGGCGCCGTCGATGCGCTTGCCCTGAAACTGGATTTCACCCTGGCTGATGCCGTGGAGCCCCGTAATCGCGCGCAGAATTGAAGACTTGCCGGCGCCATTGGCGCCGATCAGGGCGACCGTCTCGCCCTCCCGAAGATCAATGGACACGCCTTTCAGGGCATAGACATGGTCGTAGTAGAGCTCGACGTTTGAAAAGGAGAGCATCGATGTCATGATTTAAAGCCCGATCGTGTCATCTTCACTTCCCAGATAGGCCTCGATCACCGTTTCACTCTGCTGTATTTCCTGAGGTGTTCCCTCGGCGATCTTCTGACCGAAGTTGAGCACGACAATCCGGTCCGAGATGTTCATGACCGCCGGCATGTCGTGTTCGACCAGCAGAACAGTGACGCCCCTGTCGCGAACGCCACGAACCAATTCAACCGTCCTCATGGTTTCATCATGATTCATGCCTGCAAACGGCTCGTCGAGAAGCAGGATTGTGGGGTTGGTGGCAAGACCGATGGCAATACCCAGCGCCCGCAGATGGCCATGCGGCAGAGTACTGGCCTGCTCGCCGGCAATTTCACCGAGCCCCAGAAACTCCAGAATTTCATCGGCGGATCGTCCAAACTCGGCCTCGTCAGTCCTGGCGGCCCGTGTACCGAAGAAGTAACCCGTCAAACTGGCGCTCGACCTCAGATGGTGCGCGACGACCACATTCTCCCGCACGGTCATGGCCTTGAAGATCGTGGTCTCCTGAAAGGTCCGGACAACGCCCTTGCGCGCCACCGTATGCGGTGCCAGGTTCGAAATCCGTTCGCCCTTGAATAGAACCTCGCCGGCGGTGGTGCGCAGGAAGGACGAAATGAGCTTGAACAATGTCGACTTGCCCGCACCGTTAGGTCCAATAACCGAGAGAATTTCACGCTCACTGACAGAAAAGGTCACGTCGTTTACGGCAACCAGTCCGCCGAAGCGTTTTGTCAATCCATTGACTTTAAGAAGTTCAGCCACTGGCTAGCCCTTCCTTTGCTTGAAAAAGCGCAGGCTCAGAAGGCCGTTGGGCAGGACCACCATCAGGAAAATCAGAACACTCGAGAAAATCAGCAGCTGGTACTTTCCCGTCTGGAAAAGCAGGTCCCATCCGAAATAGAGCACCAGTGTGCCGAGCATCGGACCGAATACATAGCCAAGGCCACCCAGAAAGCAATTCAGCATGAAGTTGATCGAATCCGCAACCTGGAAACTGGATGGATAGACCGACTGCGAGATGGCGACGAAAATGGCACCGCCGATCCCGCCCAGAAACGAAGAGAGGGAGTAGGCAACCACCCGCAGGAACGTAATGTTCACGCCGATTGATGAGGCCAGTTCTTCGTTCTGTTGCAGGGACCGGCACAGATGCCCCAGCCGGGAATGCACCAGCCGGTAGAGACCCGCATAACAGGCGATCATCAAGATGACCGACAGAAAGTAGAAGGCGGGTTTGGGATTTTCGAGCGTCGCAAAGTCGGGCACGAGCGTGACACCGAAGATTTCAATCGCGCCGGGCAACGGGATGGAAACCATGCCCTTGGCACCGTTGGTGATCGGCAGGGCCAGCGCCGTCAACCGCGCTACCTCCGTCAGAACCAGGGTTATCATGGCGAAGTAGACACCCTTCAGACGAAGGATCGGCAGACCGATCGCAACGCTGATCAGGGCACAGGATATCCCGGCAATCGGAAGCGTGAGCCAGAACGATACCCCGTATTGAACCACCAAGATGGCCGAGACATAGCCTCCCATGAGCGCGTAGGCGCCCTGCCCGATATTGATGCGTCCGATATAGAACGTGATCCAGACACCAGCACTTGCGATGGACAGAAGGGCGACGGAGGTGAGCGTGTAATAGAGATCCCAGCGTCCGCTGACCGTAATCAGCCAGGGCACGAGGCCGAGCACAACCGCCAGAAACGCGGCAACCGACAAGAGCTTATGAGTATGCGTCATCTGCCATCACCCCCACGGCTTGCCCATCAAACCCTGCGGGCGTATGGCGAGAAAAACCATCAGCGAGGCAAAGATCAGCAGGTAGGTAATGTCGCCGTAGGAAGACAGAACCGAAAGGCCGACCGACTCGACCATACCGAGAATGAAACCTCCCGCGATCGCTCCGGATATGACCCCAGCGCCGCCGATCATCACCATCATGAAGGCCTTGATCGAAATCGGGCCGCCGATGCCTGAGTTGACACCGGTGATCGTGACAAGCAGTCCACCGACGACACCCGCCAGCATGGCGCCGAGTGCAAATCCGATCATCGAATAGCGATCGACATTGACCCCCATGAGCTGGGCAGCAATCCTGTCCTGCGCAAGCGCCCGCATCGCCCTGCCGGTCCGGCTGTACTGCATGTAGAGAATGAAAGCGGCAATGCAGAAGATGGCAAGGAACCCGATCACAATTCGGTCGTAAGGCATGATCAGCCGGAAATCGAGGTTGAGCACGCCGTTGATGATCTTTGGAACGCCGCGCTGTTTTTCGCCGAACAGCAGAAGGATGATCGCATCGAGGAAAAAGGCAATACCGGCGGCAAGCAGCATCGTGCTTTCCTCACGCACAGATCTCTTGATGACCGATCGAAAAAGGTATTTCTCGATCAGGGCGCCAACGATCGCAAGCGTGCCTGCCGATGCAGCGAGCGCTGCAACAAAGGGAAATCCGAGCTGGCCATAGATCGTGTAGGTAACGAAGCCGCCCAGAACGTACATCTGCCCGTGGGCAAAGTTCAGCACGTTCATGAGCGCAAAGATCAGGGTGAGCCCCAGAGCGATCAACGCATATTGTGCGCCCAGGTAAAGCCCGTTTGCGATGATCTGTTCCACGTCAGCGCCCCTTGATTGAGAAGGGCCCGGGGGCTAGTCCCCGAGCCCTTGTGGCTCTTCGAATGCCCGTTGTTTAGTCGACTTCGGCCACGAACAGGGTCTTGAATTCACCACCCTGATACTCATTGACGACCATGGGAACGGAGACCTGACGGCGTTGTCCAAAGGACGTAGTGCCCACATACTTCAACACCTTGTTGCCCTTGAGATAGGGGTTGGGTGCCGAAAACGTGTCCATGGTCTTCTTGAATTCATCCACATTGTCGATCGCCGCCGGGTTGGCTTTCAGTGTTTCCAGAATGTACTCCAGCGCGTAGACCTTGGTGTTGGATTCATCGTTGTACTCGCCAAACTTCTTGGTGTAGCGAGCGATGAATTCTTCCATGGCCTTGGAACGGATCTCCGGGGTCGAGGCGCCACCGACGGAAATGAAACCGTTTGCAAGGTCCCCTGCCCCTTCCTTGAGTACGGTTGCGTCCTGGGCGGTTTCGGTTGAGATCAAGCCGGCGTAACCGAGCTCACGAGCAGACCGGATCAATTGCGGCGCGTTCGCCGGCGCCACACCAGACAGAACCAACAGGTTCGGGTTCAACCGGACGATCGGTGTGATGACCGGGGTAAAGTCGGTCGTGTCGACCTGATAGGTCACGTTATCGGAGACAACATCAAGGCCGAGCGCTTTCGCAGCGGCAACCCCGCCATCGCGCTGGCTGAGCGGATCCGACTCGTTTGCCGCAACAAAAGCCACCGTCTTGACGCCCTTGTTTTCCTGCAGATACTTGTAAATCGCTGGGCCGGACTGATAGTTGGCGATCATGCCCAGCACCGCGTTGGACGCTGGTTTCATGTAGAGCGATTTCGGGAACGCATAGGGAAAATACATGATCCCGTTCTTCTCTGCCACAGGGCGCACGGCGGCGGCCCCGTCATCGACGTTCGGCCCGACGACATAGTGAATGCCTTCCTGGGCCATTTTTTCCATGCCCGCGATCGCACGCTTGGGATCCTTCTGGTCGTCGAAGGTCACAATATTGATGTCGTAGGTGGTGCCGCCGATTTTGTATCCGCCGGTCTCATTGATCCAGTCGGCCCGGGTCTGCATGGAACGGGCATTGGAAATGCCCCACGCGGCAGCCGGTCCACTGGTGACCCCGACAAATCCGATCTTGAGTTCTTTGTTGGCCGCGAACCCCGGCATATGGCTACCGGCTACGACAACCAACGCCGCTGCAGCAGTCGCCAATTTTAGTGCATTACGCCTGTTCATAAGAAATCCTCCCTAGTGATCGCGGGGCTAGAGTCACAACCGCGCTGATGCCAGTAAAAAGTATTGTTAACTCGATTGTCAACAATTTTGCTCGATCTGATCAACAAAACATGTTTTCTTTGCGTTATCCCCATTGAATGTTAGCGTTCCCGCAATTGAGTCGGGCAATCTGGGTTTGTGACAAAAAGCTTTTGAATGATGCAGGAAGCACTTGATAACAGTCTTGAAAACGACGCCAGGCTGACCGAGGAAGCGATCGTTGACCGGATCTTTCAGGCCGTCATCGAGCAACGCCTGCCGCCCGGCACGAAACTGTCGGAGTCTGCCTTGTGCAAGGCATTTGGGGTCGGACGCATGCGTATCCGACGCTCGCTCCTGCTCTTGTCGAGCCGGCAGGTCGTCGATCTGCAGTCCAACCGCGGGGCCTACATTGCCAGCCCGACGGCACAGCAGGCGCGTGAAGTTTTCGAGGCACGTTGTTCAATCGAACCGAGCGTCGTCCGACTGGCCGTGCAGCGGGCGACGCCGGCCGATATCGACACCCTTGCAAGACACCTGGAGCAGGAACACCGTGCCCTTGAAGAGGGAAACCGCAAGGACGCCATCCGGTTGTCAGGCGAGTTTCATGTCCGGCTCGCCGAAACCGCCGGCAACGCCATCATGACCCGAATGGTCAGGGAACTGGTGACCCGCACATCCCTGATCCTGGCGCTTTATGGGTCGCCGGAAACCGCCAGTTGCGATGATGATCATCATGAAAAACTGCTCGATGCCATGCGCGCCCGAAACGAAGAGGCTGCCGCAGACACCATGACGGTGCATCTGAACGAAATCGCCACCCAATTGGATCTGTCCGCGGAACGGCCAAACGGCCTCGACATCGTCAGCATTCTGAAAGCCTGACAGACGGTATTCTCGAAGCAGAGTGGCGTATCTTTCAGATCGATGCGCCGGCGTTGCCTGCAATCGCCAAGCGCTGGTGCGGGCGGCGGGACTCGGACAAACGGAACAATGGCTATTTTCCCTCAATAATGAGTGGACCATTTTGCCAGAGTTACACAATTCGTTACACACACTGTTATACAAATCCCAATATGAACCGCACCTCACGTTCTCCCATTTTTCGCAAAATTCATTAAACCCTTCACCGGCGAAGAATTTCATTTTTATGACGCTTCGTTTGTTACTTCGAAACTTGGTCACAGTGGAGGTGATTGTCTCCCGACACGCGGATTATGATATGTCGGTTTAGATTTTAATTTCAGAGGCTTACCAAATTGGCGAGTGTAAACTTTAAGTCAAATTGACGTGAGCCCCAAAAAGTCCCTTGTTTGAAGATTGTGTTGCAAAAGTCGGTGCAATGTCGGGAGGTGATTTATACAGCGCAGGCGATATTGGAGTTTCGGGCGGGCCTTGCCCGTGCTCGGCTTACTTGCGATGGATTTATCGCTCTTGCATCGACGCTTTCGCTCAT
>JAJFHC010000015.1 GCA_021775835.1 Hyphomicrobiales bacterium
TTGTCCAGCATGTACTGAAGCGCCTTGCGCCCATATGCAAACGACTGCTCGAAATCAGTTGATTGGCCCAATGTTCCGTTCCTCTCCATAGACGTGGAACCACGTCTGCAACGCGACATGAACTGCCGGTCCGCCCCCGGATCGCGCCACTAAACTACTCTGTGCGGGTTACCGTTGCGTAAATATGGCGGAATTTCATGTGTTTGTTTATCGCGGTCCGCGATCGATGAGCCCGCCAACCGAAAACCCCTCAAAGGTGCCAGTACACGTTTACTGCAACCCGATTGGTTGTATGAATCCCAACGTTACAACGAATTCACACTACGTAAGTAACTGTTGTAGCAGCGTGATTTCATAAACCTTGGTTGAGAGGCCTGAGCCTAAACCTTTTGCCAATAGGCGAACCAGTGGGAGATCACAAGATTGACGCCAACCGTTGGTCCTTCTGCTGGTCATCCTGTCCGCCGGAGGAGCGACGGCGAATTCTGCGACAACAACACCCAAAGGAGAACACAATGACAAGCCATCTGAAACATTCACTCTTCGCTAAAGCCACCGCAACTGCGGCAGCACTGGCCCTTGTCCCGACTATTGCGATCGCTGGACTTTCCATTGGTGAAAAAGCTGGCATGACAGAAGCCGATCTGCGGGCCTATTTCGAAAAACAAGGGTACACCGTCGAGGAAATCGAGACTGAAGACGGCGAAACCGAGGTCGAAGTCACGTTGAACGACAAGGAGTTCGAGGTGACGGTGGAAACCGCCACGGGTCGGATCACCGGCATCGAAGAAGACGACGACTGATTTACCACGGGTCCCGGCCCTGAAACAGCATTTCGCCAATTGATAAATGGGGAGCAAATTTCCAAATGAAGTCTGTAATGGTCTGGGACCCGCTTGTCCGCGTGTTCCACTGGATGACCGCAATCTTGTTCGTCGCGAACGTTGCGGTCTTTGATGAAGACAGTCTGCTGCACGTTTATGCCGGATATACCCTCTTTGCGCTGGTGCTCATTCGGCTGGTGTGGGGGCTTGTTGGGACGCGTTATGCGAGGTTTAGTGCGTTCCTTCCGAGTGTGTCAGCAATCAGGGATCACATCAGCGGAATGTTTCGCGGCGATGTGGACCATCACCTGTCGCATAACCCGCTTGGCGCAATCATGGTGTACAACCTGCTGGCAACGCTGTTTCTGATCGGAGCCACAGGCGTTATGATGACCGACATGGGTTTTGGTAGCGCCGGCTGGGTGGAGGAGGTCCACGAAGTACTTTCCAATTATGCTATTGTTTGTATTGGTCTGCACATCCTGGGGGTCTTGGTAGAATCGAAACGGGGAGGGACCAACCTCGTAGGGGCCATGGTTTCCGGTATCAAGACCGTTCGTGTAAAACCCTCAGAATAACATTCCACTCCAAGGTTTGGGCGTGTGAACCAGCCCGTAGGGGAGATTACCGAACATGCCCTGGAAGAACAAACAACGTAATCTTGGACTGTGGGGGCTATTCGCAATCCAACTGCTTTGTGCCGTGTATTTCTTGTTCGATGCGGTTGGCGATCTGGCCGGTTACGATTTTGATCACAACACGATGTATGGCGATGTAATAGAAAACATTGTGGTCGTCGCTCTGATCCTCAGCCTCGTCTTTACGATTCTGGAAATCCGCAAGGTTCTCGGGCGCGAGAAAAGAATGGAAGCGCAACTGACGGTCGCTTCCGGCGCGTTTGTCGACCTTCTTGAAGAACACTTTGACGATTGGGGTCTTACGCCATCGGAACGTGACGTGGCCTTACTTGCCATCAAGGGACTAACGATCGCAGACATTGCACGCCTGCGTGAGACCAAGGACGGTACGATCAAGGCTCAATGCAATGCGATTTACCGTAAGGCGGGTGTCAATGGACGGCCGCAACTGCTCAGCTTGTTCATCGAAGAGCTAATAATGCAGGGAATGGCGGAATCACCGGCTTCTGCCGCATAGCATCCGTTTTTATGTCGGGCATGTTCACGTCCAGTCGATGCCCGTAGGCGGCAAGCACCAACGTGGCCGAACTCGCTCCTGCGAGGTAGACCGACGGGCAGGTCTACTGGGAGATCCTCACCGGGCGTTGGAGAAACGCCGGTACATGTCCGCCAGCCCCAAAAGCAGACGACTCCGTCTTCTTCTTGGCGGGTTTCTTGGAAGGGGCCGTGGCTTTATCTGCCTTCTTTGGACTGCTCTCGGCGGCCGTTTCGGTCGACGCCTCCGATGTCGCTGGCGCTGCGGTTTCACTCAAGGGGACGGGCAATGGTTCGGCCTCTTTGGTCGCTTCTTCTGGCTTGGCCTGCGCGCGAGCAGGATGAGTGCTAGGCTCTTTGGTGTCCTTATCGGAACCCGCTGACTTTCGGGGCTTTGGCTCGGAGCTGCGTTTAGTGTCGGAGCCGCGTTTAGCGGACGAACGGCGGCGTCCACGCGGGCTCGCCTCGAGTTGTTCTTGTGTCGGAGCGCCACCTTCCCATTCGAGACTGAGACCAATCAGTTTTTCGATAGCTTCGATAGCCTTTGTGTCGGATCCCGTCAGGATTGTCAGAGCGTGACCCTCCCGTCCGGCGCGTCCGGTCCGACCAATCCGGTGGACATAGTCCTCGGCGTGGATAGGCACGTCGAAATTGATCACGTGACTGACGGCTGGAATGTCCAGACCGCGTGCTGCAACGTCACTGGCAACAAGGATGGATACCGTACCGTCACGAAACGAGGTCAGCGTCGCCATCCGGGCATACTGGTCCATATCCCCATGGAGAGCGGCGGCGTTGAAGCCGTGCTTCTGCAGTGAAGCATACAACGTCGCGACGTCGCGCTTGCGGTTGCAGAATACGATCGCGTTCTTGACTTCCGGTTCACTGAGCAGTTTGCGCAGTGTCTCGCGTTTTTCAAACGGGTCGGACGCGGAAAACACCAGCTTCTGGGTAACGTTTTCTACAGTTGAACTGGGCCGGGCGACTTCAATTCTCTTCGGGTTCTGCAGAAACGTATCCGTCAGGCGTTGAATTTCCGGTGGCATGGTCGCGGAGAAAAACAGCGTTTGCCGGGTAAACGGAATCAATTTGCAAACCCGTTCGATATCAGGGATGAAGCCCATGTCGAGCATCCGATCCGCCTCGTCGATGACCAGAATTTCAACACCGTTGAGCATCAGTTTGCCGCGTTCGACATGATCGAGCAGTCGTCCAGGAGTCGCGATCAGAACATCGGCGCCTCTGTCGAGTTTCCGGTCTTGTTCGCCGAAGGATACACCGCCAATCAGCAGAGCAATCGTCAGCTTGTGATTGGCGCCGTAGGTCATGAAACTCTGTTCGACCTGAGCTGCAAGTTCGCGGGTGGGTTCAAGGATCAGTGACCTCGGCATACGGGCGCGGGCACGGCCGGTTTCCAGCCGCGTCAGCATAGGCAGCGTAAACGACGCTGTCTTTCCGGTACCTGTCTGTGCAATTCCCAGGACGTCTCGACCTTCGAGCGCAACTGGTATTGCCTGTTCCTGAATAGGAGTGGGGGTTTCGTATCCGGCAGTTTCTACCGCCGATAGAACCTTGGCGCTTAGGCCCAGGTCTTTAAATGCCATATCTCACCGTGCCGTTAAAGCAGTTTCGGACGTCTGTCCGTCGCAGCGTTTATCCGCTGCTTGCTTGCGGCACTTCATGGCCGCCATCATTCGACTCGCAAACCGTTGCAAGTTTCCCGGAACATAGGGTTCCGCGAGGATTTGTCAAACGTTTCGAAGAATAATGGTTGCGGCAACATGAAGCGCCGAAGGAATGTACCGGCAACTACAGCGGGCCTGTCGTGATCTAGTGACACTAACCGGAGTCACCATTGGCTTTCTTCAGGACGGCATTGTAGGCCTCCCGCCAGGGTGCGAAGGCGTTCGCCTTGAGTAGGACGTCGAGGCCATGGCCGGTGTAGCTGCCGGGCAAACAGAGATCCTGTACGAGGTCTTCTATGGCCATTTCGGGCTGCTCCCTGACGGCCGTGCCTGCTGCCACCATCATTTGGGACACGAGCAACCGTGCGGCTTCCGGAGGCACGCCGGATCCCACGATCTCAGCGTGAAAGACACCGGTCAGTTTCTGCAACCAGCCGTAGAACGTTGCAGCGACGGCCATGCTTTCAAACTGCGCCTCGTCTTCAGCTTCAACGACTGGACCCAGATGGCTGATTAACTCACGGGCCTCCGGATCACGCGGATACAGGGTCGACGGGCTGGCACCAAACATTGCCGCGGTGACGGGAATTGAACGCGCGATCCTCGGGCCTGGTATGTGTTGACGCAAGGTGTCAATGGAAACACCTGCGCACAAGGACACAACCAGTTGGTCTTCGCGCCAGGGCAACCCGCTGCAGGCCTCTTCGAGCTGAAAAGGTCGTACTGCCAGGAGGATCGTCGAAGATCGTTGCACCAATTCGCCGTTGTTCGCCGCGACGTCGAGGCCGTACTGCTGCGCAAGTTGCTGGCTCGTTTGTGCCCCTCGTGGCGATAGCAGTATACGGTCTGCTGCCAGACCGCGAAGCAGCCCCGGGACGACATGGCTCGCCAGGTGGCCGGTTCCGAAGATCCCGATTTTATCATTGTCCATGAGGAGTATCTCTCTTTTGCTCCGAAAGGTTTGTCAGGTGGGGAATGGCGTCTTCAATGGAAAGGCAGACAACGGCACCGGCATCGTGAAGCCTGGATGTCATGTCCACGGGGAGGCTTGTGTTGGAGTTTTCCGGAATTTGATTGAGCCGGCCACCCATGAGGATGGGAATGTTGAGGTCGCGTTGTTGCAACACCGTCTGTAGCTCCGAAAAGAATCTCATCGCGACGCCGTTGTAAGTACTGATCGCGACGAAGTCAGGTTTTGTCATTTGAACCGCAAGTGCAATGTCGTCAGGGTCTGCCGATACGCCGCCGTCGATGACCTCAATTCCCAACCCCCTCAGGACTTCATCGACCAGCAGTTTTCCGTGCTCATGGACATCTGTTGTCGCAACCATTGCCTTCAGATTGCCCTGCCTGATCACGGCACGGTCGCTTTCGTCGATGCCGGCAATTTTTTCTGAAGCCAGCTCAACGATTTCCTCACCTATATCCGAACTGACAATTGGACGCCTGCCACGCAGTGTCGTGTCATCGGGTTGGCCGGCACCAAACAGGGACTCCATCCTCTTGGAACCCAGGCGCCGTACCGCAAGCAGCATCTCAAAGGGGTCCTTTGTATTGATGCCTGCATCGTCAAATCCATCCAGCACGTTATGCAGAAACTGACGGCCTCCGGTTACGATTTCCTCGGACAGCTTTTCTGCAGCGGTAAAATCGATGAGGGCGTCGTAACCGCCAGCCTGATCGACGAGTCTTGCCGCGAACAGCTGCGCGTCGACGATCTCATCAATATCGGGAATGCGTTTGTTTTCCAGGACGGGAACAGCGTTGATGGCGTGACCGGTCGGGTTTCGTCGTTGTCCGGCAATATCGGCGAGCAGGTAACTTGCAAGGCTGGCATAGTTCTGGGCGTCGTCGCCTCGGTAACTGACCGTATTTCCGTAGATCATGGTGCCGGGAGTCTGCGTGATCGAAGAAACCGCCAATTGAAACGCAAGCCTTTTCACAGGCGCTGTGTAGTGATGCCCGAAGCAATGGCTGATCTTGCCGCCGATGAGATCGTCTACAATATACTTCTCGAGGAGAACGGCTCCCAGGCTGGAAGAAAGGTCTGTGAACAAGGCGGCAAAACCGTCATCGATGTTCGAGTGGATCAGGATTTCAGTCGGCTGTGAAACGATCAGCCCGAGTGCTTTCAACGTCGCCCGTGTCGTCTCGACATCATCGTCCCAATCAGGAAGTCGGAACGTGAAGTATTGGCCGAGATTCCCTATTGAGGTTGAACCGGCAGCAAGAGCACATTGTGTCGTTTCCAATGATGCCGGGAAACCCAGAACGAAGTCTCCGAAGTGCGGTGCGACGGGCGCCAGCGCCGTAAGGGCTGCGAACTCCTCCGGTTCGTTCAAGATGAGTCCGGTTCCCATTGGCCGGTCCGCCCGGCCGTCGCGGGGATATCCCATCGACCAGTCAAGGCAAATTCCGTAGCGGTCGATGGTTACTCCCTGGTCCGAGCAGCGCTCAAAGACGTTCCGATAAGCATCGTGGGACTTGACCACATCACGAAACCCGACTTGCGCATGCTGCATGATCCGGCCATTCGAGATGCAGTGCCGCTTGTGTGTGGACTCGTTGGCGACGTCGTAATGATCAAGAAATGCACATGTGCCCACGGTCCAGTTCGACGCCAGTTTGCGGCCCTCATCCAGCAGCACTTGAGAAGATGGCAGTTCGTCTTCGGGAAGAATGTCGTTTCGGTTCAAAGGCATGTGAGTTCATTTTGTACCAAGCGGTTCGGTACCCTAGACGCACTGTGACTTTCTATCCAACAAAATTGAAGCAACAGCATTGCGCACCTCGGTCAATCTTTTCAACATCCATGAAGTTGTTGTCGTATCGGTCGCCATTCGAACTTCCATTGGATACGATGCTGGTTACGTCAAAACTGATATGGCAGGAAATTTGAGCAACATATTCGAGCCCATAAACAGTCAAAAGATGCAATGAATCCCGATTCTGGAAATCATCGGTTCGGCGGAATCGGCCACGCCTTCGCAGACCGGAACTTCTGCATCTACTCCGTCGGGTCATTTGCCTCCTGGGTAAGTTTCTTTGTCCAGATCATTGCGGTGGCCTGGCTCACTTGGGAATTGACACACTCTACCGTCTGGCTGGCCACCATGGCCTTGCTCGACATTGTCCCCAACCTGATACTCCTGCCGATCGGAGGGGCCATGGCGGATCGCTTCGATCGTTTTCGTCTCATGGCGACCGCCCACTTCCTGCTCTTGATTCAGGCGACCGTCATGGCTGTCCTGGCCTGGCTGGGGATGTTGACAATTCTGCCCCTGGCGATCCTCGTGTTGATCCACGGCGTGTTGCTCAGTTTTAGCGTGCCCGCGATGTTCGGTATGCTCCCGAGGTTTGTCGAAAAGTCTCGTCTTTCTTCCGCCATTTCTGTGAACGCCGCTTACACCCAAGTTGCCTACTTCGTGGGACCGGCACTGGCGGGCCTAGTCATATCCGGTCACGGAATTGCCCTGGCTTTTGTCATAAACGCCATGGGTTACGCTATCCAATTGGGTTCCATGCTGTTTCTGAAAACACCGTCTGACTTCGAAGCGCCCGCCAAGCGATCGGCTACGATGTTTGGAGATATCATTGACGGCACCCGTTACATTCGCGGACATCGCGGTATCCTGGCGTTGTTGGTGATCTTGCTCGCCGGCGATGCATTGGGGCGCGGATTCATCAACTTGCTGCCGGCTTATTCCGATCAGATCCTCGGCATGGGCATCGTCGGCGTTTCGGCAATTATGGTTGCAAGAGGCATCGGGGCAACGGTGGCAGCCCTTTGGCTGGCGTATGGTGGAGCATCTGCCGCAACCGCTGAACGGGTGCTTTGGGCGTTCCTGCTTTATGTGGTGGCGGTCGCAGTCCTCGTGTTGTTCGGCTACTTCTATGTGGCCTTTGCCAGTGCCCTTGTCATTGGAGTTGCCGGGGAAGTCCGCAGGACAGGCACTTTGTCACTGGTGCAACTAACCGTCGAGGAGGACCAGCGCGGCCGGGTAATGGGGAACATGTTTCTGCTCTCGCAACTGGGCACTGCAGTTGGCACCTATGTGATCGGAACCGCCGCGGTGTCACAAGGGCTGGTTGCTCCGATGTTGATTGCCACGTTCGTGTGCTTTGGCGTCTGGTTATTCTATTTCATCCGCCGCAGGAGCTTTGTTCGGTATTTCGACGTCGCCTGAGAAAGGATCTAAATGTCGAGTTCCGTTGCAAACGCCGCTCGTTCCTGGATGAACTGAAAGCGTGCTTCGGGTTTGTTACCCATGAGATGTTCCACGGCCTTTGAGGTTTGACTGCGGTCATCTTCCGCAATGCCAACCTTGAGCAGAGTCCGGCCTTTCCGTTTCATGGTGGTTTCTTTCAATTGTGCAGGCAACATCTCGCCCAGACCCTTGAACCGACCGATGTCGATCTTGCCCCGGCCCGTAAACTCCGAGGCCAGCAACTCATCCTTGTGGGCATCATCACGGGCATAGAGCGTCTTGCCGCCCTGGGTAATCCGGTAAAGCGGCGGGACGGCCATGTAGAGATGCCCGTTTTCAATCAGCAGGGGCATTTCGCGGTAGAAGAAAGTAATCAGCAGTGACGCTATGTGGGCGCCATCCACATCGGCATCCGTCATGATGATGACCTTTTCATAACGCAGATCGTCATCGCGGTAACGCGAACCGGTGCCGCATCCAAGTGCTTGTGTCAGGTCTGAAATTTGCTGGTTCTGGGCAATCTTGCCGGCCGTCGCATTAGCGACATTGAGAATCTTGCCGCGCAGGGGAAGGATGGCTTGGGTCTTGCGGTCACGTGCCTGTTTGGCGGAGCCGCCAGCGGAGTCGCCCTCGACGATGAAAATTTCCGAGCCGGCTGCGGAATTCTGCGCGCAGTCGGCAAGCTTTCCAGGCAGACGAAGTTTGCGCACCGCCGACTTGCGGTTGACCTCGCGTTCCTGACGCTTGCGGAGCCGTTCTTCTGCCCGGTCGATGACCCACTCCAGCAATCGGTTTGCCTGGTTCGGGTTGGCCGTCAACCAATGGTCGAAGTGATCGCGAATGGCTTGATCGACGATCTTGGTCGCGTCGCTGGTCGCCAGTTTCTCCTTGGTCTGGCCCTGAAATTCCGGCTCTCTGATAAACACAGAAAGCATGGCGCCAGAAGACCCCATGACGTCTTCGGCGGTGATCTGTTGCGCCTTCTTGTTGTTGGCCAATTCACCATAGGCTTTCAGGCCTCGGTTTAGAGCCCCGCGCAAGCCTGCTTCATGAGTCCCGCCTTCGATCGTCGGCACCGTGTTGCAGTAGGAATTGACGAACCCGTCCGCGCCGCCATACCAGGCAATCGCCCATTCGACCGAACCGTGCCCGCCTTTCTTCGTGACCTTGCCGGCGAAAATCTCTGGCGTCACAAGGGTATGGCCCTCGATCGACAAGGCCAGATAGTCCTTCAGGCCTCCGGGAAAATGCAGCGTGGCTTTTTCGGGCGTCTGGTCCTTTTCGCCGATCAGGGAGGACGCACACTGCCAGCGGATTTCCACGCCGCCGAAAAGATAGGCTTTCGACCGTGCCATCTTGAATAGCCGCGCTGGTTTGAACGCCAGATCCTTGCCGAAGATCTCCGTATCGGGGAGGAAACGAACCCGCGTCCCGCGCCGGTTGTGGACTTTTCCCAGGTGTTCCAGTTTGCCGTCAGGCGTGCCGCGGGTGAATGTCTGACGATAGAGCTCCTGGCCGCGGGCAATCTCGACTTCAAGGGTTTCCGACAGGGCGTTGACGACCGACACACCGACACCGTGCAGGCCGCCCGACGTCTCGTATACCTTCGAATCGAACTTGCCGCCGGCATGCAGTGTCGTCAGGATGACTTCCAGGGCCGACTTGTTTTTGAATTTGGGATGGGGGTCGATTGGAATGCCCCGGCCATTGTCTGTCACGGTCAGCCAGCCGTCCTCTTCCAGGCTGACTTCGATCCAGGTCGCGTGGCCGGCCACGGCCTCGTCCATGGAGTTGTCGATGACTTCGGCAAACAGATGATGCAAGGCCTTTTCGTCGGTCCCGCCAATGTACATGCCCGGCCGCCGGCGTACCGGCTCGAGACCTTCGAGCACCTCGATGTCGGCTGCTGTATAGCCGTCTTCACCTGACGTTGCTTTTATCTCCGCCGCACTCCGGCGTTTAGCCTTGCGCTGAGGCTTTGCCGCGGGTTCGCCGGCGACTTCGTCATCAAGTTTATGAAACAGGTCGTGAATGTTTGCCATGCCGCTCTTCGTCTGTCGCAATTTCCGGGGATTCGTTCAAAAACTCAAACGAATCAATACCTATGATGCCATTGAGACGTTATGAGGGCGAGGGTCGAGTTTTGCAAGTGCCTCCGATTCGAGGTCAAACCGCCGGTTATCAACATGACAAACGTGAGTACCAGAATTCTGATGCGGGCAAGCGCCTGATGTTTGGTGCAGAATTGGTTTTTTAGTTTAGAGAAACTAAGGTTAAGCTGAAAGTTTCTGGTTAGGCGGTTGTCACGCAACCATGCCAGTTTGGGTTCATGGAAACAACCGGATGACAAGTATGTCCCCCCAATCAGACCGTCAAAACTGGATTGTCGTGATCTTCGGGTTCCTGGCATTGGCGTTGGCGTTTTCCGGACGGGCGGCGTTGGGACTGGTCATGCCGGTCTGGCAAGCCGACTTCGGTTGGTCCAGCAGTTTCATTTCGAGCGTCGGGGCGGGAGCCCTGATCGTCATGGCAATCGTGGCACCGTTTGCCGGACGACTGGTTGACAGGAAAGGTCCGCGATTTGCCCTGAGCCTTGGATTAGGGGCGCTGACAATCGGTTGTTTGTTGGTCGCAACAATGAACAGTAAAATTGTTTTCATAATTGGGTTTGGCGGATTTTCCGCGATTGGTTTCGGCATTGTCGCGACCCACGTCGTGGCGACAGCTGTCGTCAAAGTGTTCCAGAATAATCAGGGGCTTGCCACAGGGATCGCGACCTCTGGTGCCACCGGCGGGCAATTCCTGATCGTCCCCCTGATTGCGGCACTTCTGGCTTACGGCAGTTGGCGTTGGAGCTTTGCGGTACTGGGCGTCGCAAGCCTGCTTCTCATGCCCTGTATCATGACAGCCATCAGGGGACGGTCAGCCGAGGCAGGTGAGGCGGCAGCCGATGGGTCCGGACAGGCACCGATTGCAGACGACACTTGGTTTGTTCTGCGCAATCCGGCCTTTCATGTTCTGTTCTGGAGTTTTCTGATTTGCGGTTTCACGACCACGGGCGTCATTGAAACCCACTTGCTGCCGTTTGCCTCCTTCTGCGGGTTTCCACCTGTTCCCAGTGCTGCCGCCTACGGTCTTCTCTCGGCGGTCAACCTCGTGGGTATGATTGCGGCCGGATGGCTCACGGACCGGGTCAACCGGCCGATGCTTCTGGCGGCGATCTACCTGCTGCGCGGCATGACCTTCTTGCTGCTGGCCTACCTGCCGGGCACGTCGATCGAAACGCTGTTCCTGTTCGCCATCCTCTTTGGCGCGGTGGATTACTCTACTGTGCCCGTTACGGCCAGCCTCGTGGCAAGTCACGTCGGCGTACGGGTGATGGGTCTGGCCATGGGCCTGATATCGGCAGGCCACGCCATCGGCGGTGCCGCGGGCACGTTCCTGGGCGGCTACGTGTTCGATGCCACTGGTGGTTATGAATTGCTGTGGTTCAGCTCGCTTTGGCTGGCAGCAGGCGCCGGTGTTATGGTGTTGTTCCTGCCGAAATCGGGCCCTCGTGAAGTTGCCGCATGAACAAGATACTCATCAGCGCCTGCCTCCTGGGCAGACCGGTCAGATATGACGGACGCGGCAAGTTTCTTGAGGATCAGCTGATCGAAACGTGGCAGGCCGAGGGCCGTCTGGTCTCGGTATGCCCGGAAGTCATGGCCGGTTTCCCGACGCCCAGACCGCCGGCGGAAATCCAGCACGGATTCGACGGCATCGATGCGCTCACGGGCAAGGCATCAATTTTCGAAGATACCGGCCGTGATGTCACCCAGCCCTTCATCAACGGCGCCCAGGCCACTCTGAAAATTGCCCAAGAGCACTGCTGCCGGTTCGCCCTGTTGACCGACGGCAGCCCGTCGTGTGGCTCGACGTTCATTTATGACGGGGAGTTCCGGGGGAGTAGGAAAGAGGGTGTGGGGGTGGTGACGGCATTACTGCAGGAGAACGGGATTGAGGTGTTTCCTGAAGCCCAGCTTGCCGATTTAGCGGATGTGCTTGGTCGGGCATCTTGAAGTTAGCGGCGCCTAAACCGCTTCGGATCAAACGCACTAATATCCTCGTTGGGCATTCGCCCTTGCGCCAGATCGGCGATAATTCGTCCCGTAATGCCGCCGAGCGTCAGGCCAATGTGCTGATGGCCGAACGCGTAGAGTATGTCGTCAGACTGCGGTGACCGGCCGATCACGGGCAGGGCGTCGGGCAGAGTGGGACGGAAGCCCAGCCAGTCTTCATCAGGTTCTCCCAGGTCGCCGAACATCTCATGGGCCTTTCGTGTCAGATAGGCGATGCGGTGTTGGGACTTCTGTTTGTCCAGACCGGCGATTTCAACCGTGCCCGCAATCCTCAGTCCTGCTGCCATCGGAGTGGCATAGAAGCCCGCATCGGCCCAACCGACCGGTCGCGACAGCAGATGTCCGTGGTCCTTGAACATCACATGATGGCCGCGTTCGGTATCGAGCGGGATGTCGGATGCGCCCGACCCGGCAATCGACTTTGCATGGGCGCCGGCGGCAATGACGACTTTACCCGCCTTGATCTCCTCGCCGCCTCCCAGATCGATCGTCACACCCGGGGTATTCGTGGTCGTGCGCAACACCCTGTCCTGCCGCCACGTGCCACCCCCGCTCACAAAACGGGCATGGAACCGCTCGATAAGTACCTGAGGGTTGCTGACATGGCGGGCACCGCGGAACAGCAGGCCTTTGTGAATGGGCATTTTCAGCGCCGGTTCCAGATCCCTGATTTCATCGGGGCCGAGCAGATCGAAGCTGACGCCATTGCGCCGGCGGGCTTCATTGCCTTCCGCTGCGGCTTTAAAACTGTTCTTGTTGGCGTAAACATAAAGGCAGTCGTTGGCGATCATGAGGTCTTCCGCGTCCGCCTCTCTGATTAGGGGATCGAGGCCGGAATCCGCATAAGAGAGCAAACCTCCAAGACTGTCGGTGATCTCACCAACCCGGGTTGGCGAGCAATTGCGCAGGAAGGCGATCATCCAGGGCAGGTTCCGGAGCGCATAAAGCCAGTCGAACCCCAACGGGCTTTCCCTTGAAAACAGGAGTGACGGCAGCGAGGTCAGAATGCCCGGACTGTTGACCGGGACGCAGGCATAGGGAGCGATCGTACAGGCATTGCCAAAGGAGGTACCGCTGCCGGGTGGGTTTTCATCAAGCAGAATGACACGCAGCCCGCGCATCTGGCCCCAAAGGGCACAGGACACACCAACGATGCCGGCGCCTACGACGGCAAGGTCAAACTCCGGTTCTTTCATGGCTGCATTGTCCTGCAAATATTTGTCTTCGCGTAACGCCCATCGGTCCAAGTGCCCAGGCATTATGCCGTGTCGGTTTTTTACTGTGTATTACAATCGGGAGTGTGGCGGACACAAAAAAGACCGGAGCATTAAGCTCCGGCCTCAAGTCGAGACGGCGAACGGCGGGTGTGAGGAGTACTGAAGACGATGTACGTCCGCCGCCCGCCGTCTCTTCGTCAGACGCTGTAGTACATGTCGAATTCAACCGGGTGAGGCGTGTGCTCGAACCGGATGACTTCTTCCATTTTGAGCTCGATGTACGAATCGATCTGATCGTCGGTGAAGACGCCGCCCTTGGTCAGGAAGCCGCGATCCATGTCGAGTGACACTAGGGCCTCTCTGAGGGAACCGCATACTGTCGGCACTTCCTTCAGTTCCTCCGGCGGCAGTTCGTAAAGGTCCTTGTCCATGGGATCGCCCGGGTGGATCTTGTTCTGAATGCCGTCAAGGCCTGCCATCAGCATTGCTGCGAAGGCAAGGTAGGGGTTGGCTGTAGGATCGGGGAAACGAACCTCCACGCGTTTGGCATTCGGCGATGTTGCAAACGGAATGCGGCAGGACGCCGACCGGTTGCGCGCTGAATAGGCCAGCAGAACCGGAGCCTCGAAGCCTGGAACGAGCCGCTTGTAGGAGTTCGTCGACGGGTTCGTCAGGGCGTTGAGTGCCTTGGCGTGCTTGATGATTCCGCCGATGTAGAACAGGCAGTCCTCGGACAGGTCGGCGTACTGGTTGCCGGCGAACAGCGGCTTGCCGTCTTTCCAGATCGACTGGTGTACGTGCATGCCGGTGCCGTTGTCGCCATAGACCGGCTTGGGCATGAAGGTCGCCGACTTGCCATAGGCGTGGGCCACGTTGTGGATCGCGTACTTGTAGATCTCCATGTGCTCGCCGATCCGCGTGAGTGGCGCGAGCTTGATACCCAGTTCGTGCTGGGCCGCACCCACTTCGTGGTGATGCTTCTCGACTTCGACGCCCATCTCTCCCATGACCGAGAGCATTTCAGAACGGATGTCCTGGCAGCTGTCGATAGGGTTTACGGGAAAGTATCCGCCCTTGTTGCGTGGGCGATGGCCGAGGTTGCCCATCTCGTATTCGGTGTCGGTGTTGGTCGGCAGTTCCGAGGAGTCGAGTTTGAATCCGGTGTTGTAGGGATCGGAGGCGAACCGCACGTCGTCGAAAATGAAGAACTCTGCTTCCGGACCCATCATGATGGTGTCTCCGATGCCGGTCTGCAGCAGATAGGCCTCAGCATTCTTCGCCGTCATGCGTGGGTCGCGGCTGTAGCCTTCACCGGTAGTCGGTTCGAGAATGTCGCAGAAGATGGCGAGAGTGGATTGTGCGTAAAACGGATCGAGAGCCACGGAATCCACATCGGGCATCAGAGTCATGTCGGATTCGTTGATGGCTTTCCAGCCGGCAATCGACGAGCCGTCGAACATCACGCCGTCGGCGAACATGTCTTCGTCGCACATCGATGCGTCCATCGTGACGTGCTGCATCTTGCCGCGCGGATCTGTGAAACGCAGGTCGACAAATTTGACGTCTTTTTCCTTGATCAGTTTGAGAATGTCATCAGCTGTTGCCATGGTCTTGGTCCTTGTTGTCAGTTCGATGGTGTTTGGGTTGAACTTGGTTGTGAATTACTTGAATGGTGTGTGTCAGATGGCGTCCGAACCGGTCTCTCCGGTACGAATTCGGATGGCTTCCTCGACGTTGGTAATGAAGATCTTGCCGTCACCGATCCGGCCGGTCTGAGCCGCACTCTGGATTGCTTCCAGCGCCTTCTCGACCATGTCGTCGTTGAGGACCAGTTCAATTTTCACCTTTGGGAGAAAGTCGACGACATACTCGGCGCCGCGATAGAGTTCCGTGTGGCCCTTCTGCCGCCCAAACCCCTTGGCTTCGGTGACAGTGATACCCTGAAGGCCCACATCCTGCAGGGCCTCCTTCACCTCATCCAGTTTGAACGGCTTGATGATTGCCTCGATTTTTTTCATGACTGTCTTCCTCACGGGCGAACGGCGTCGAAGCCGGACAGTCCGGGTTCGATGCCCATTCGACATCTTCCGCACACGCAAGAGCATGGATCGTGCCAGAACGCCTGGATGTCCGAAAAACGGCCAAAATCTGCCAATGGGTGATAAGCACGCACAATCTGGTGAGGGGTGTCAAACCTTGTCCTGATAACAAATTGGGCAAGGTGCCTAAAAAATGGGCGTCTTTAACGCCTTTCCCTTTTTTCGAATTTCGATAATCTCTCATGCAAATCAAATCAGAAGAGTTTTCAGAACCAAGATTAGGAACAGGGCATGTCCGCAGGCGAGTTGAACACGGTTTTCCAGGGGCTTGGCACGACGGTTTTTACGGTCATGTCGGGGTTGGCCGCTGAACATGAAGCGATCAATCTTGGGCAGGGGTTTCCCGACATCGATGGCCCGGAGGAAATCCGCGCCGAAGCCGCCAGGCGTGTGGTCGATGGACCCAACCAGTACCCGCCGATGCAGGGCGTGCCGGAATTGCGCCAGGCAGTGGCCGATCATGACCGGCGGTTCTATGGCCTGGAGTACGATTGGCAGAGTGAAGTGGTTGTCACGTCCGGGGCCACCGAAGCCCTGGCGGATTGCCTGATGGCTCTGTTGAACCCTGGTGACGAAGCGATCCTGGTCGAACCGTTCTACGACTGTTACCTGCCGATAGTCGAACAAACCGGCGCCAAGGTACGGGTTATCTCCCTGGCACCGCCGGATTGGTCGTTCACAAGAGAAGATCTCGAAGCGGTTTTTTCCGACAAAACCAAACTGATGGTTCTCAACACGCCGATGAACCCGGCCGGCAAGATATTTTCGCGCGACGAACTGGCCCTGATCGCCGAATTCCTGGAACGCCACGACGCCTATGCCGTTTGCGATGAGGTTTATGAACACCTGACGTTCGACGGCTTGAAGCACCTGCCCTTGGCCAGTCTCCCCGGTATGCGCGATCGGAGCCTGCGGATCGGTTCTGCCGGTAAGACGTTTTCTCTCACGGGCTGGAAGGTTGGCTACATCTCCGGACCGGCGCAATTGATGGCGGTGATTGCCAAGGCCCACCAGTTCGTCACGTTCACCACGGTACCCGCGTTACAATATGCAATTGCACTGGGTCTGAATCAGAGCGATGACTATTACGTAGGACTGGCACGGGAACTGGAGCGCAAACGGGATCACTTGCGGTCCACGCTCGAAGGGATCGGGTTGCCTGTCCTGCCCTGCGACGGAACATATTTCCTGACCGCAGATATTTCGAAGTTTGGTTTCAACGGTTCCGACTATGACTTCTGCAAGCACATCACGGCCAATGCGAAAGTCGCTGCAGTTCCCATGAGTGTATTCTATCATCCGGAAACAAAGAACGCTCCAAACTCCCTGATCAGGTTTTGCTTCTGCAAGAAGGACGAGGTGATGACAGAGGCAGCGGACAGACTGGAACGTTTTTTCGCCAAGGGATAAAGCAAAACAGCCGAGAGGGTGGTCTCCATGACCATGGCACGTCCCAAAAAGTCGGTACTGCTCACCAATAGCGAAATGTATGAGGCCGACCGCCTAGCCATGGCGGGAGGGGTTGCCGGCGAAATTCTCATGGAAAATGCCGGCAGGGCCTGTGCCGATGAAATCTGCCGCCGGTATGCGGCCCAGCCCACAGTTGTTGCCTGTGGCATCGGCAACAATGGCGGCGACGGATTTGTCATTGCCCGTTTGCTCGCGCACCGGGGCTGGTCGGTGAAAGTGCTGGTCGCCGGCGAACCGGCAAGACTGAGCGGCGACGCCGCGACCATGTTTCGTCGATGGCACGGTGAGACCGGAACGTTGACGCCGGAGGGACTTGTCGGGGCAGGGCTTGTGGTCGATGCCCTGTATGGAGCAGGATTGACCCGGCCGCTCCAGGACGTGGCGCTTGAGACGGTCCGCTATCTGAATGCACATCGTCTACGTGTGGTTTCCGTCGACATGCCAAGCGGTGTTGATGGTGCGACCGGGCAATGCTTCGGCGAGACCGTCGAGGCTGATCTAACTGTGACATTCTTTCGCAAGAAGGTTGGTCATGTTGTTATGCCCGGCAGGACGATGTGCGGTGAGGTCGTGGTCTCTCCCATCGGAATACCTGAAACAGTACTGGGTGAAATTGCCCCTGCCACATGGGAGAATGGACCGGATCTGTGGCGGGAGGCATGGCCTGTGCTGGCTGCAGAGGGACACAAATACACCCGAGGCCATTGTGTTGTCGTCTCTGGCAATCTCGCATCGACTGGTGCCGCGAGGCTGGGTGCCCGGGCGGCCTTGCGGGCAGGCGCGGGGCTCGTGACAGTAGCGTCGCCAAAGGACGCCCTGCTGACAAACGCTGCACACCTGACGTCGATCATGGTGTCCCCGTTTGGGGATGCCGCAGCACTTGGGGCATTGTTGTCCGACCAACGCAAGAACGTGGTACTAGCGGGACCGGGTCTTGGTATCGGCGAAAAGACTCGGGAGATCGTCGAGGTATGCCTGGCATCTGGCGCGTCCGTGGTGCTTGACGCCGATGCCCTGACAGCCTTTGAAGGCGAACTCGAAAAATTGGCTGCTTGTGTAAAGGCCGACAGGAACCGTGAAGTGATTGTGACCCCACATGGAGGAGAATTCTCCAGGCTTTTCGGTTCTGTCAGTAACAAAGGATTGGGCAAGCTCGAATCCGTGCGCCTGGCTGCAAGGAATTTGGGCGCGGTTTGCCTTCTCAAGGGTGCTGATACCATCATTGCAGCGCCTGACGGACGTGCCACAATCAACAGCAATGCTCCCCCTCAACTGGCAACGGCCGGATCCGGCGATGTATTGGCGGGCATCATTTCAGGCTTGAAGGCCCAAAGAATGCCTGCCTTTGAGGCCGCATGTGCCGGGGTCTGGCTTCACGGGGAGGTGGGAATAATGCTGGGGCGAGGGGCCATAGCCGAGGACTTTACCGAGACGATACCAGAAGTGTTGGCTTCTCTTGATTCGCACCCCGCATAGCTGGTTGAGAAAAGACCAAAATGTCGAAATGTGCCATCGGGATTGGCATATCGCTTGCTCTGTGAGTGTTGAACCGTCGCCGTCTGTGCCGGTTTGATACATGTTAGGAGCACGTCATGGCATTATGGTTTGGTTTGGCTGGTGTGATATGGTTTGCCTGTATCGCGACGTTCAATGAAATGTTCTCTACGGATATCCTTGTTTTGATGTCGGTTTTTTCTGTTTATGCCGTATCAATGGGCATTCTGTTTTTACGCTGGGCTTAGCCGGATTGAGAGCCGTTCGACTCTTTGGACATGCGCATTTCCGAAAGGAACCGGAGTATCGCGGATGCGCGGTAAATTGCGTCTGGTAGTTTTGAATTACCCTGTGCTATAGAGGCGCCCAATTGCGCGCGGTCAGTCCGCCTGCACGCGGGCGTGGTGGAAATGGTAGACACGCCAGATTTAGGTTCTGGTGGCGCAAGCCGTGGGGGTTCAAGTCCCTCCGCCCGCACCAATGGCACGAAATGTGGGTCTATGAGTCGGCTTTGCCGCCTTGGCGACTGGACTGCACGATAAGGTAGAGATTTTTTCGAGAGCTTTTTTAGGAGCTCGACGGCAAGAAAGTTGAAGTCAATGGAAATTATTGAATCCGTTAACGACGGGTTGAAGCGGGAACTCAAGGTCGTGATTCCTGCATCTGAACTTGAAAACCGCCTTTCCGGCCGCCTGTCGGAAATCAAGGGCCAGGTGAAGCTCAACGGGTTTCGCCCCGGCAAAGTCCCTGACAGTTACCTGCGCAAGACCTACGGCCGGTCGGTTATGGCCGAAGTCGTCCAGGAAACCGTTACGGAATCTTCTAAAAAAGCTCTGGATGACCGTTCGGAGAAGCCGGCATTTCAGCCGGAGATTTCCTTTACCGAAGATACCGATGAAATTGAAAATGTCATGGCCGGCAACTCTGACCTGTCATTCACGATGGCCTTCGAGGTTATTCCGCCAATCGATCTGATGGATTTCTCCAAGCTTTCTCTTGAAAAGCAGGTTTGCGAGGCCACCGACACTCACATCGATGAGGCCCTTGAGCGTATTGCATCGAGCCAGCGTGATTTTGAAACCAAAGACGGTAAGGCGGAATCCGGGGACCGGGCGACAATCGATTTCGTCGGTCGGATCGACGGTGAAGAATTCGAAGGCGGCAGCGCCCAGGATGCCCCGCTGGAACTGGGCAGCAATTCCTTCATTCCAGGCTTTGAGGATCAGTTGGTCGGGACTTCTGCCGGCGACGAACTCGACGTGAACGTCACGTTTCCCGAAGATTACGGCGCAGCCGAGTTTGCCGGCAAAGACGCTGTGTTCTCAGTCACCGTAAAGGAAATTGCGAGCCCGGCAGAAGTGTCGATCGACGATGAATTTGCGTCACGTCTGGGCATGGAAGATCTGGCCAAACTCCGCGAAGCGGTCAAAGAACAGGTTGAAGGCGAGTTCGAACAGGTCTCCAAATCCAAGCTCAAGCGTATATTGCTCGACGAACTGGATCAGGCTCACGCCGTGGATCTGCCCAGCAAACTGGTTGAACAGGAGTTCGAACAGGTCTGGAACCAGGTCACCCAGGAAATGGAGAAGGCCGAGCGGACGTTCGAGGACGAGGATACAACCGAGGAGGATGCCCGCACCGAGTATCAGTCGATCGCGGAACGCCGTGTGCGGCTCGGTCTGGTTTTAGGCGCTGTGGGCGAGAGCAATGATATATCTGTAGCTGAAGACGAACTCAATCGCGGTCTGATGGAGCGTCTGCGTCAGTTCCCGGGCCAGGAGAAGGAAGTCTACGACTTCTACCAGAAGAACCCGCAGGCCCTGGCCGAGATCCGGGCACCGCTTTTTGAGCAGAAGGTCGTCGATTTCATAACTGAACTCGCCTCCGTCAAGGAAATCCCCGTAGACCGCGAGGAGCTTTATCGTGATCCCGATGAAGACGAATCGGCATCTGAAGACGGTAAAGGGTCATCGAAAGATTGATCCAACGACCTCAGGCAATTGCGTGTTTGTTGGCGGGTTGACGACATTTACCGTTCGGTGAGCGAATCGCATTAGGGTGTGCGCCGTTTTCAGTTCTACAGCGGCCACACCTTATCTGTCGTGCGGTCGGTGCTGGTGTGCCAAGGGCGAGCGCCCTGAATAAAAAGGAAAAACAGGATAATGCCTGATCCGATAGATACCTATATGAACACTCTGGTGCCCATGGTGGTCGAGCAGACCAACCGGGGCGAGCGCGCCTACGACATTTATTCCCGCCTTCTCAAGGAACGCATAATTTTCGTCGTTGGTCCGGTGGAAGATCATATGGCGTCTGTGGTAACCGCCCAGTTGTTGTTTCTGGAAGCTGACAACCCCAAAAAAGAAATCTCCATGTACATCAATTCCCCTGGTGGAATCGTGACATCGGGGATGGCAATTTACGACACCATGCAGTTCATTCGCCCACAGGTGTCGACGCTGTGCATCGGACAGGCCGCTTCCATGGGATCGCTGCTGTTGACGGCAGGTGCGCCTGGTTTGCGTTATGCGCTGCCCAATGCCCGCATCATGGTGCATCAGCCGTCGGGTGGGTTTCAGGGCCAGGCAACGGATATCGAATTGCATGCCAAAGAAATTCTGGCATTGCGCGCGCGGCTCAAC
This sequence comes from Hyphomicrobiales bacterium, assembly GCA_021775835.1. Next base: position 20,933 of record JAJFHC010000015.1, read on the forward strand.
GCGATTTACGCCGAGCATACTGGACAGGAAATTGGCGCAATCGAAAGCGCACTGGAACGCGATAACTTCATGACAGCGGAAGCGGCCAAGGAGTTCGGACTGATTGACGAGGTGCTCTCCAAACGCGCGGTGGAAGAGTCGGAAGACGACGCTGATTAACCTGAGGTTTTTGCGCCTGCTTGCCGTCGCAGTTCGACAGGCGCGTTAATCAATTCTTGATCAGTGACTTGATAGCATGCTCAATTATTGATTCGATGGCTGGAGCACTTGTCACTAAGATGTCATATCCAGTTGTCCGAGATGGTTGCGATGCCCATATAAGACGGGATGGGGTCATCAGTCAGGTCTACAGAGGCCGCTTCGGCGGACAGTTGATACAGGTCAGGGAGTATCCATGAGCAAAGTTGGCGGAAGCGACTCCAAAAACACCCTTTATTGTTCTTTCTGCGGTAAGAGCCAGCATGAAGTGCGCAAGTTGATCGCAGGCCCTACGGTTTTCATATGCGATGAATGTGTCGAACTCTGCATGGATATCATCCGTGAAGAAAACAAGAGTTCCCTGGTAAAATCCAGCGACGGCGTTCCCACGCCCCTTGAAATATGCGAAGTGCTGGACGATTACGTCATCGGCCAAACGCATGCAAAACGGGTTCTGTCGGTAGCCGTTCACAACCACTACAAACGTCTCAACCACGCCGGCAAGAACAACGACGTGGAATTGGCCAAGTCGAACATTCTGCTGATCGGACCAACTGGTTGCGGCAAGACATTGCTGGCACAAACCCTGGCGCGCATTCTTGATGTGCCCTTCACCATGGCCGACGCCACGACTTTGACGGAAGCCGGCTACGTCGGCGAAGACGTCGAAAACATCATTCTCAAACTGCTGCAGTCTGCCGACTACAATGTCGAGCGTGCCCAGCGCGGAATTGTCTACATCGATGAGGTCGACAAGATCAGCCGCAAGGCCGACAACCCCTCAATCACCCGTGACGTATCGGGCGAGGGCGTACAGCAGGCTCTGCTCAAGATCATGGAAGGCACTGTCGCCAGCGTGCCTCCGCAAGGTGGCCGTAAGCATCCTCAGCAGGAGTTCCTGCAGGTCGATACCACGAATATCCTGTTCATCTGCGGTGGCGCGTTTGCGGGCCTTGAAAAAATCATCGGACAACGCGGCAAATCCACCTCGATCGGATTTGGCGCTCATGTGGAATCCGAAGAGGATCTCCGCACCGGCGAGATACTGAAGACAATCGAACCGGAAGACCTCCTGAAGTTCGGCCTGATACCGGAGTTCGTTGGCCGTGTGCCGGTTCTGGCGACACTTGAAGACCTGGACACCGACGCGCTGGTGCAGATCCTGTCGAACCCCAAGAACGCGCTCGTGAAGCAGTATCAGCGGCTGTTCGAAATGGAAGACGTCAAGCTGACGTTTGCCGAGGATGCCCTGAGGGCGATCGCCAAGCGGGCCATTATCCGCAAGACCGGTGCCCGTGGCCTGCGCTCGATCATGGAAACCATTCTTCTGGAAACGATGTTTGACCTGCCGAGTCTTGAGGGCGTGGAAGAGGTTGTCATCTCTCAGGAAGTTGTCGATGGGTCCGCCAGTCCCCTGCATATCTATGCCGACAGGGCCGAAGACGTCGAATCAAGCGCCTGAGACCGGACAGCACTGATCTGATTGTGATTTCCCCTAGATTGTTGGGAAATCTACCAACTTGCCTGTTCCTTGTAGCAATTTGTACGGATTGCACCGCAAAACGGTGACTTGGGGTTGACGCGCAGGGCTAACAGAGCCACCTAATTGACCGAGCGATGCGGTAAATGATTCTCCCGTCCGGGTGTGGCAAAAAGCGTTGTTTGCCTTATCCGCCGGTTCTGGTCTGTTTCCGGCGCTTGACCGCATGCCACTGCTTGGGTGCGGTGATGTCAAAACAATGAAAGGCAATTTTCCCATGACGGAAAACAGCATCATCACTCCTGGAACCGGTTCTGGCGGCAAGGCGGAAGTTTATCCGGTGCTGCCTTTGCGCGACATAGTGGTGTTTCCTCATATGATTGTTCCGCTCTTTGTCGGGCGTGAAAAGTCGATCAATGCGCTTGAGCAGGTCATGCGCGAAGATAAACAGATCCTGCTCGCCGCCCAGAAAGATGCAGCCGACGATGATCCGTCGCCTGAAGGCATCTATTCCATGGGAACAATGGCTTCTGTTCTTCAGTTGCTCAAGCTTCCCGATGGCACCGTCAAGGTTCTGGTTGAGGGCTCAGAGCGCTCTCGTATCCTTCGTTATACTGAGAATACCGAATTCTATGAGGCCGAGGCGGAAGTGCTTCTCGACGTCGAGGGCAGCGACGAGGAGATGGAAGCTCTGTCGCGTTCGACTAATGCCCAGTTTGAGAGCTATGTGAAACTGAACAAGAAAGTTCCGCCGGAAGTGCTGGGTTCGGTTGGCCAGATCGAGGACTACTCGAAACTTGCCGACACCATCGCTTCGCATCTGGCGATCAAGATTTCTGAAAAGCAGGAACTGCTTGAATTGATTTCGATCACCGAACGTCTCGAGCGTGTCTATGGCCTGATGGAAAGCGAAATCAGCGTCCTCCAGGTCGAGAAAAAGATCCGCAGCCGGGTCAAGCGGCAGATGGAGAAGACACAGCGCGAGTACTATCTGAATGAGCAGATGAAGGCCATTCAGAAGGAACTGGGCGACGGCGAGGATGGCAAGGACGATATTGCCGAGCTTGAAGAAAAGATCGAGCAAACCAAACTGTCCAAGGAAGCGCGTGAGAAGGCGCAGAATGAACTGAAGAAGCTCCGCCAGATGAGCCCGATGTCGGCCGAGGCGACGGTGGTACGCAATTACCTCGACTGGTTGTTGGCGATCCCGTGGGGCGTCAAGAGCCGCATCAAAAAGGATCTCCTGAAAGCCGAGGAAGTGCTTGATGCAGACCACTTTGGTCTTGAGAAGGTCAAGGAACGTATCGTCGAATATCTCGCCGTGCAGCAACGCACGAACAAGCTCAGAGGCCCGATCCTGTGTCTGGTAGGCCCTCCCGGCGTCGGCAAGACGTCACTGGGCAAGTCGATTGCGAAGGCGACGGGACGTGAATTTGTTCGCATGTCGCTTGGCGGTGTCAGGGATGAGGCGGAGATCCGCGGTCATCGTCGGACCTATATCGGGTCAATGCCCGGCAAGGTCATCCAGTCGATGAAGAAGATGAAGAAATCCAACCCGTTGTTCCTGCTCGACGAGATCGACAAGATGGGAGCGGATTTCAGAGGGGATCCGTCGTCGGCACTGCTTGAAGTGCTGGATCCCGAACAGAACAATACATTCAACGATCACTACCTTGAGGTCGACTACGATCTGTCCAACGTTATGTTTGTCACGACCGCGAACACGTTGAACATTCCACCGGCCTTGATGGATCGCATGGAGATCATCCGGATTGCCGGATATACAGAAGACGAGAAGGTAGAGATTGCCCGCCGTCATCTGATCCCCAATCAGATAGAGGCCCATGGCCTGCGTGAAGGTGAGTGGTCTATTGACGACGAGGCGCTCTATGAGGTTATCCGTCGCTACACCAGAGAAGCCGGCGTGCGTAACCTGGAACGCGAGATTGCCAACCTGACGCGCAAGGCGATCAAAACGATTCTGACCGACAAGGACGTAAAGTCCGTGGATTTGACCATGGAAAATATCGGCGACTATGCCGGTATTGCGAAGTACCGCTATGGTGAAGCCGAAAGCGAAGATCAGGTCGGTGTTGTCACCGGTCTTGCCTGGACGGAGGTCGGCGGTGAATTGCTCACCATCGAAGGCGTCATGCTGCCCGGCAAGGGTAAGATGACCGTCACGGGCAACTTGCGCGATGTCATGAAGGAATCGATTTCAGCTGCGAACTCCTATGTGAGATCTCGTGCCGCGGACTTTGGGATCGAACCACCGATGTTCCACAAGAGGGACATCCACGTACACGTGCCGGAAGGCGCGACCCCCAAGGATGGACCATCCGCCGGAACGGCTATGGCCACCGCAATCGTCTCGATCATGACCGGCATTCCCATCCGCAAGGACATTGCCATGACCGGTGAGATCACCTTGCGGGGACGGGTGTTGCCCATTGGTGGTTTGAAGGAAAAACTTCTTGCGGCTTTACGCGGCGGATTGAAGACCGTGTTGATCCCGGAAGAAAATGCCAAGGACCTGGTAGAGATTCCCGACAACGTCAAGAACGGTCTGGATATCATCCCGGTATCGATCATGGATGACGTGCTCAAACACGCTTTGATACGCGCTCCGGAAGCGATTGAATGGGACGACGAACAGGCTGAAGCGGCAAGTTCGGCGGCAGTTGCCGACGAAGATTCCGCGTCGGCGTTAACGGCACACTGATTCGCAGAATCCTGCGATTTTTGACGGGTGGTGCCGCTGGCACCGCCCGTTTTGCGTGTTTTTCATGTCACAAGTGGTTGAAAACCCTTCGCATTGCAAAATGAAGTCATAAAAAGGTTGATTTTCTGCGGTTTTTGCATTGAGCATGCGTCTACGGCCACGTATTTGACGAATCATTCAGGCCTAATCAAGAGAGGAAAAGATCGTGAACAAAAATGATCTGATTGCGAAAGTTGCCGGCGAGGCAA
>JAJFHC010000141.1 GCA_021775835.1 Hyphomicrobiales bacterium
GCGCATTACGAATGCGAGTCAGCATATCGCCGAGCGGATCTGTCATCGTCATTGAACTTGTCTCCCTACCAGCTCGACTTGACCATACCGGGGATCTGCCCGTTGGATGCAAAGTCGCGCAAGGCAATGCGCGACATGCGCAGCTTACGGTAATAACCTCTGGGTCGACCGGTGATCTCGCAACGGTTCCTCACACGGGTTTTCGAAGAACTTCTCGGCAGTGCAGCCAGCTTGAGGCGGGCAGCAAAACGCTCCTCGTTCGAGTACGTTTCATCTGCCGCAATTGCCTTCAGACGAGCCCGCTTCGATGCGTACTTCTTGACCAGCAAAATACGGGCCTTATTCTTCTCGATAGCGCTTTTCTTCGCCATTCAATCCTCCATCAACGGCCGGAAAGGCCGTTTCCAACTAGGAATTCTCTTGACCCGCAAACGGGAAATTGAAACCCTTCAGCAGTGCCCGCGCCTCGTCATCAGTTCTGGCGGTCGTGCAAACCACTATGTCCATGCCCCAGACCTGATCGACCTTGTCATAGTCAATTTCCGGGAAGACGATGTGTTCTTTCAAACCCATCGCGTAATTGCCGTTACCATCGAAACTCTTGGCATTAAGGCCTCGGAAGTCACGTACCCGCGGTAAGGCGACAGTCACCAGGCGATCCAGGAATTCAAACATCCGGCTCTTGCGCAAGGTCACTTTTACGCCGATCGGCATATCTTCGCGAAGTTTGAATGTCGCAATCGACGTCCGGGCTTTGGTGATAACCGGCCTCTGACCAGCAATCAGCGTCATGTCCTCGACGGCCACATTGATCTTCTTGGAGTCGGCAACAGCTTCCCCCACACCCATATTCAGCACGACCTTGTCGAGCTTGGGTACTTCCATGGGGTTCTTGTAACCGAATTCTTCGATTAGCGCGGCGCGGACTACATCATTGTAGTTCGCCTTCATCCGCGGCATCATGTTCGTATCAGCCATCGATAACTTCTCCAGAACGCTTCGCGAAGCGAACCTTGCGTCCGTCGTTAAGTGTTTTGTATCCGACCCGTGAAGCCTTCCCATCTTTGGGATCTTCCAGCGACAGGTTGGAAATATGTATGGACAGCTCTTTGCTGACGATGCCGCCCTGCTCCGTCTGGGTCTGACGGGTATGTCGACGGGCGACGTTTACGCCCTGGACAATCGCACGATTCTCCTTCCGGATTACCGAAAGAACCTCACCGTGCTTGCCTTTGTCCTTGCCAGACAGGACGACAACCGAGTCGCCCTTTTTGATTTTCAGCTTCGTAGCCATTACAGCACCTCCGGTGCCAGCGAAACAATTTTCATATGGTTCTTGCCCCGAAGCTCACGTGTAACCGGGCCAAAAATACGGGTCCCGATCGGTTCACCTTGAGCATTCACAAGAACGGCTGCGTTACGATCAAATCGGATCGAACTTCCATCGGACCGGCGAATATCCTTTGCCGTACGAACGACGACGGCCTTCATGACATCGCCCTTTTTCACACGGCCCCGCGGTATCGCTTCCTTCACACTGACGACAATTATGTCGCCAACAGAAGCGTACCTCCGCTTCGATCCGCCCAGCACCTTGATGCACTGCACCCGGCGTGCGCCGGAGTTATCCGCGACATCCAGATTTGTCTGCATCTGAATCATGACTTCACCGCCTTACTTTCCGGTCGCCGTTTCCGACTTGCGTCATTCATTCCAACAATAACGGCAAAACCAGCCGCAACTCTCAAAAACCCAATCAGGCCTCGGCCTGAAGCAACGTCCAACGTTTGTTTTTCGAAATGGGCTTGCATTCCTCAATACGAACCTGATCACCGATCTTCGCCGTATTGCCTTCATCATGAGCGTGATACTTCTTGGTACGACGCACTGTCTTTTTGAGCAGAGGGTCAGTCAGGCGGCGTTCGACCTTGACAATGACAGTCTTGTCATTGACGTCGCTTACAACCACACCCTGCAAAATCCGCTTTGGCATGTTCTCAACCTTCCCTACGACTGCGCCGCGCCGGCGTCAATTTGACGTCCGACCGTCTGGATACGGGCGATATCGCGCCGGATCTGACGAATACGTGCAGTATTCTCAAGTTGACCAGTCGCTTTCTGAAAGCGCAGGTTGAACTGCTCCTTCTTCAGCTTGACCAGCTCGTCTTTTAGCTGATCCGATGTCATATCTCTAACTTCACTGGCCTTCATGGCCTTATTCCTCACGTTTCGCGCGTCGGCGCGCTGTAAATGCGAACTCTTATCCGTCGTCACCGAGACGGGCGACAAAACGGGTCTTGATCGGCAACTTTGCTGCGGCCAGCCGCATGGCTTCACGGGCAACCGGCTGTGTCACGCCATCAATCTCGAACATCACCCGACCAGGCTTGACCTTGGCTGCCCAAAACTCAACCGTACCCTTACCTTTACCCATGCGCACTTCGGTCGGCTTTTTCGACACCGGCACATCAGGGAAAATCCTGATCCACACACGCCCGGCACGTTTCATATGACGGGTCAGAGCACGACGGGCTGCCTCGATCTGACGTGCCGTTACGCGAGACGGTTCAACAGCTTTGAGCCCATAGGCGCCAAAGTTCAGATCCGTTCCACCCTTGGCAATGCCCTTGATGCGGCCTTTGTGCTGCTTGCGAAACTTTGTGCGCTTTGGTTGCAGCATGGTTTCTTCTCTCTATCTACTTGCTTCAGAAATCAGGAGTCACGGCGCTGGCCGCGGCCTCCCTCTTGCTGTGCAATCATGCGATTGTCATGTGCCATCGGATCACGCTCCAGGATCTCACCCTTGAAAACCCAGATCTTGATACCGATCGTTCCATAAGCCGTGTGTGCGGTGGCGATCCCGTAGTCGACATCGGCGCGCAGCGTATGCAGCGGCACACGGCCTTCCCGGTACCATTCCGTCCGGGCAATTTCTGCACCACCAAGGCGGCCACCGCTGTTGATACGAATACCTTCCGCACCCAGCCGTACCGCAGACTGAACAGCTCGTTTCATGGCCCGGCGAAACGCAACACGGCGTTCCAATTGCTGAGCGATGTTCTCGGCAATAAGCTTGGCGTCAACTTCAGGCTTGCGGACCTCAACGATGTTGAGATGTACTTCACTATCGGTAAACCGCCCAAGTTCACGGCGCAGCTTCTCGATATCAGCGCCTTTCTTACCGATCACAACACCCGGCCGTGCGGTATGAATGGTCACACGACATTTCTTGTGCGGCCGTTCAATAACGATCTTGGATATACCTGCCTGGCGCAACTTGTTGTTAAGGTGCTTGCGGATGGCGATATCTTCATGAAGAAGTTCCCCATACGACTTACCTTCTGCATACCAGCGGGAGTCCCATGTCCGGTTAATACCAAGACGAAGACCGATTGGATTTACTTTTTGCCCCATCAGGCAGACTCCTCGACTTGGGTAACAATCACGGTAAG
>JAJFHC010000142.1 GCA_021775835.1 Hyphomicrobiales bacterium
ATGAGCGAAAGCGTCGATGCAAGAGCGATAAATCCATCGCAAGTAAGCCGAGCACGGGCAAGGCCCGCCCGAAACTCCAATATCGCCTGCGCTGTATAAATCACCTCCCGACATTGCACCGACTTTTGCAACACAATCTGTTCCGTAACGGATGCCCCGCCAACCGTGCTTGTCTGTCTAAACCGATCCAGTGAAACCAATCAGATTTTCAAGGAAAACGGTGTGTTCTGCATCAATACGCTAACGTCGGACCAGCAGCACCTGTCCGACAGTTTCGCGGGCTTCAAGAGGCAGACCATGAGGGAGCGTTTTGCAGAAGCGGAATGGGACGCCCTGGAGACCGGAGCGCCGGTCCTGACATCGGCTCTGGTCTCGCTGGATTGCAAGGTTACGTCCATCGCCGAAGTCGGCACACATAGCGTCCTGTTCGGTGAAACTCAGAGTATCCGGTTCGGTGAATCCCGTACCGCGCTGATGTATTTCAAAAGATCCTACCGGCGGCTCGAAGATACATCCCCTTAACGTGTGACAGACACAGCGCGCCGCTTGATTGACCGGTCCACGATTGCCGGTAGGATACGTCACCTGAATTAAAAGCAGGGATACACGACCGTGACCCTTTCACTGACACCCCTGACACCGGATTTCGGGTGCGAAGTCCTTGGTCTTGACGCGTCCCGATCAGTAGCACCCGATGCATTCACAGCGATGTTGAAGGCACTTTACACCTACTCCCTGATTGTCTTGCGCAATCAGCAACTGGACCCGGAACAACTTGAGCAATTTGGCGCCCTGTTTGGAACACCGATCCCGCACGTGGAAGAGGATTTGCGTTTCAAGGAGGCCAAGGGCGTCATGTCTCTTTCCAATGCCGATGGCCGGCCTGAGCGACAGCGCAATGGGGGCGCTTTCTGGCACACTGATCTTGTCTTCACGGAAACACCGTCAAGCTTCACGATGCTGAACGCGGTTGCCGTGCCCGCCAGCGGCGGTGACACGTTGTTTGCAGACCAGGTGGGAGCACTGCAGGACTTGCCGGAACCTTTGCATGACATGGCCCGGCGTGTTGAGATCGGCCATTGCTACGAGGGGCGAACGGATGGATCAATGCCCACGGTATTCCATCCCCTGATCCGCAAACATCCCGTGTCCGGACGCAAGGCGCTTTACGGTGCGGCAGCAACCGGCATATGCGCAAGAGGCATTGCCGAAGACGCCCAACAAAGCTTTCTTGAACAACTCGCCGATCACGCAACCAGTTCCCGGTTCCAGTATGCCCATCGGTATCAACCAAATGACCTGGTCATATGGGACAATGCGGTCACCCTCCATTCAGGCCCCATACTTCAGGAAGCCCGCTCACCAGATGACGTCAGAATCATGCACCGGGTCAGTGTTCACGGTTGGCCCGACGCGCCGGGACATTGAGTCGGCCAAACGCTTATGACAAACACGTCCCGAATCCCGCAATACCACCTTTACGGCGAAGACATCGACGGCTCGCCCTTCAACTTTTTTCATATTGAAACCCTGGCCGCACGAAGCGCCGAAAACCAATGGACGATTTCACCCCACAGCCATCGCCACCTCTATCAGGTTCTGTTTCTCGAGACCGGAGGGGGACAGGTCATCATCGAAGACAACGCATCCGACCTCGCTCCACCGATGCTCATCTTCTTTTCCCCAAACGTGGTTCATGGCCTGGCATTCGATCCTGGTTCCAGGGGGCACATCATCAGTTTCACTGAAGACGTCCTGTCACGAACAGGATCAGGCGGCCAGTCGCTCAACCTTCTCAACAGTCTCGGGGATTGCGGGTTATCAGATCTTAGCAGTGATCCGGATCGCTGTTCGCGCATTGGAGAAATGTTTGCCCAGCTCACACGGGAGCACGTGCGCAAGGCCAAACGTCAGCATTTGGCCCTGCGTGCCTGGCTGGAACTGCTGCTTGTGGAATTGTCCCGGATACAGGCGCATGATTCCCAAGGGTCCGGCTTGCTCCACGCCCGCGCTCAACAAACCGTAAACCGGTTTCGTGAACTGGCCGAAGACGGATGCCGGACCAACCGTAAATTGCCGGAATACGCCGAAAACCTGGGGATCACGGTCGACAGCCTCAACGAGCACTGCAAGACGATCACCGGTCAGACTGCTGGACAGTTACTGAGAGCGCGTGTGTTGACCGAAGCCAAGCGAACCTTGCTGTTCACGGACAGGTCGGTCAACGAGATATCCTACGATCTGGGCTTTTCGGATCCGTCCTACTTCACGCGTTTCTTCAAGAAGGCCGTCGGCCAAACACCGCACCGGTTCCGTCAGGACAATCGACTGGATTGAACAGCCAGCAATGTGCATCCAGCTACAGAACATGTGCGTCACCTGACACACTGTTCTTTAATGTCGTCTGCTACATCGATGTAACTTGGACAGAATCCATTTCTCATCTACATTTGGTCATTAATATAACACCAAGGAGATACTCAGTAACGTCAGTGTCGTTATTGTTTTTCTTTTCAACGATCTTTTCGATTATGTTTTGGAGATAAGTGGCGTTCAAATTTGGTCTCTTGTCCGGAATTGACATCGTAACGACTTCTTTAGTCGGGGTTGCATCGTCCTTTCCACCCCTAATTTTTATTCTTCTTCCTTCATAAAAGAGCTTCCATTTTGGCGGCCTGCCCGTATGGGTTAGCGTTATCGTCTTTTCACCAGCGTCACCTCTGTACGTCACATCGTATCCAGCGGTCAGAAGTTGATTGAATACCTCGCCATACAATTGTTCAGATTTGTCTGAATTGTTATATTTAGCATGAAATACTTTTGCCGCCTCAGCCATTCCCCGATAAAATCGTTCTTTCTTGTTTACGCCGGCTATCTTTTTGGAAAATACATTAAACGTCGCCATCATCGTCTCCTTCTCATTTTTAACTTACACAGCCCCATCAACAATCAAATGGTGAGAAACCATTCCCGAGTGAAATGGCAACCAGCGCTGCAAGGCTGGGTTTTGCACCCAGTCGTTTGCGCAACGACTCCGGGATTACATTCCGCGCCATTACCGAACATTTGCTCGCTTCAATCGCAGCATGAAGCGTTTCCATTACAATGCGACTTCCGAGTGGACCGAGCTTCTCCCCGCTTCCAAAACCCTGCTTCTTTAAACCGGCCTCTTTGAGGATATAGAACCAAAGCGGAGCATTGAGCGCCAGTTCGCTACTACGCCGGTCTAGACACAATTTTACATAGTCGTTTTCGTTATTCGAGAGTTCATCAGGAGCAATCACCTTTACCGGTGCTTTGCCGTTCGATGTCAGAAGATCGTTGACGGTTGAAATAACTTCGTAGGCATTCGGGATCCGCAGAGAATGTCCCCGCAGAAGTGTACGGGCTGCTATGTTTCTTGATCCCAGAACGTGTGAGGATTGATTTCGTGGCAGAAACTCTCGGGGTATTTCGGTCATCTGTACGGCGATGTGTGTATCGATACTGGCCGCCTTGATCGTCTCCCCTTTCTGTTCCGACTCCAGCGCCGTGCCCCGGAAATCGAGCAGTCGACTCCAATCATTGACCCAACTGTGATCCAGCCTGCCTCCATTGAGGCCATCTCCGCGCGACGAGTTCTCCCAGAATGCCTGCGGTGAACCGTTGTTGCACGGATTCCACTCAGGATAACTGTCTCTGACCATACTATGCCCAAAACGAAAACACGCAGACGTGAACTCGATGGGAAGGAGAAAAGGAAAATCGACGAACCGGCCGTCTGGCCTTACTACACTGCGGCCGTTGTCCATGACATCACGATATATGTCGGCATCGACAACACGTTCAAGGAAGTCTGACAAAACGGCCGACTGGAAACATTGAATTGTGACAGCACATTGTTCTTCTGGAGAAAGGTTGCAAAACTCTGATGCAATCGCTTGGTGCAGTTTGATCATGGCCACATGGGTTTGGCTCAAGGCTAGATGATCGTCATTTCTAGAATCCGGCAGCACGGGGCATCCTGCTGCAGACCTAGGGATGTCGTCGAACCGGGGTATGTGCGAAAACAGCGGTCCAATGCCAAGCCCTGCAAGTGTCATGACATCGGGCGACTGTGCGGTGGTTGTGTCCATGGCTCCGAACACACTGTCGAGATCCAGTGTCGCAGATCGCAGATTCATCGCCCCTCCCACGTCGGGCTGTAATAATCTGGAAACTTCATGGGCAATAAACTGCCCGAAGTACGTGTAACCGGCCGGAGTGCTGGAAATATCCGGTTGGTGTGGCCGGCCGACCCTGTCCCAGGACATTGCCTCACCCAGGGATGACAAGGTGGCGATGTCCGATAGTTCGTCGTCACCGGGATGTCGACAAATGCGATCGTAGAGACTTGCATTGACAGGACTGATCGACGCATTTAGTGCCGTTGAACTTTGGACCAGAGAACGCACGGAAAAGCCTTCGTCGTCTTCGCGACGAAAAAGTTCAAGAATGTCTTCGGTCGGCCCCGCATCGTCAAAAACCTGAAAGGTGAGTGGTTTTTCGATTGCGGACAATCGAGTAAGCGCGTCCACGGCTGTGATGTGTGTAACTTCGCCGTGTCTCGCCGCCATGCCCCATCGTCCTTCGAAAACATCCCCCAACAGACATTGACTATAACGTTAGCATGCCCTCCACGCCATCAAAGCTTTCAGAGTTCTCACAAATTTCCATAAGTATTAGCGTCAACAATTAATTGCCCCCATCTCAGCATCGGATCCACGGTTTGTCATGACAAGCCATTTCATCTGTCCACATTGATTGAATACAGGGCATAATCAACACACTCGGGCGTGGCTCATCAACGAAAAGCCTTGGTCTGAGGGATGCAAGAATAATCGCCACATGGAAGGTCCATCGGTTGCTCGACAATATCGGAGGGTCGAAACACGACGCAACATCAGTGCAGGCGCAGCGTGACAAAATATACGTGAGTGTCAGACCTTGTATTCAAGACAGATCCACGCCCATCCCTTCCAGCACTTCGCGGGTCCATTTGAAGGCGCTATGGGCGGCCGGGACGCCGGCATAGATCGACGTCTGCATCAGGACTTCCTTCATCTCATCCACGGTAACACCGTTATTGACGGCTGCACGAACATGGAGCTTGAATTCATCGGGGCGGTTGAGGGATGCGAGCATGGCAAGATTGACGAGACTTCGGGTTTTCCGGTCGAGACCTTCCCGCGTCCAGATCTCACCCCAGCAGTATTCTGTGATGAAGGCCTGAAAGTCACTCGTCAGGTTGTCTGCCGCAGCTGTTGAACGGTCCACATGGTCGGACCCCAACACTTCACGGCGGACCGCCATACCTTTGTCGTAAGTATCTGAAGTCATGTTGCGGTCCTTCACTATTTGAGAAATTCGGCAATCGTCGCCGTGTACTCGTCCGGCTGCTCGATGTTCGACAGGTGGGCCGCGTTGGCAATCACATGCAGCCTGGCGCCTGGAATGTTGGCAGCAATGATCCTGGCGTGATCAGGCGGTGTCGCAGGATCCTCCGCGCCGGCGATGACAAGCGTCGGTGCACTGACGGCCCGAATGCTCTCGGTCTGGTTCATGTCCCTGATGGCCGCGGAACATCCCGCATACCCCTGCGGTGGCGTCGTCAGCAGCATGTTCCTCACGACGTCGACGTCGTCCGGGTTGCCGGTTTGAAATGCCTTTGTGAACCAGCGGTCAATCACCGCCTCCGTCAAGGCTTCCATGCCACCAGTCATGACCGCTTTGATCCGGTCGTTCCAGGTTTCGGGAGGGCCCATATGGCTCGACGTGTTGCTCAGGATCAGCCGCTCGATCCGTTCAGACATTCGTGTCCCGATCCATTGGCCAACCATGCCGCCCTTGGAAAGACCGCAATAACGGAACTTGTCGACATTCAGATAGTCCAGAAGAGCAACCAGATCATTGCCGAGTTCATCCATTGTATAGTCACCGGCTGGTGCCCCGGAACGGCCGTGCCCGCGGCTGTCATAGCGAATGATCCGGTACGTACCCGACAAGGCGTCTACCTGCCCGTCCCACATATGCAGGTTGGTCCCCAGCGAATTACTGAAAACCAGGACCGGGCCGGTCTCTTGTCCCGCAGTTTCGTAGTAAATCTCGGTTCCGTTCAAAGCGACTTCGGGCATTGCCATTCCTTCAAGATATCTGCAGGTGAACTGATTACCGCCGGTTGAGAACGCGGTCAATGAAGGCATCGGAACATCCGACATAGTTTGCCGGGTCAAGCGCTTCGTCGAGTTTTGCGGCACTCATGGCACCGGCGACTTCCGAGATCTCCAAAAGGACATCCCGCAGAGGCGCTCCTGTCGCCATGGCGTCGTTGCACGCGTCGGTGACGACGGCGTGCGCGCGTTCGTGACCCAACGCCGGCCGCAACGCCGTCTGAACGGCTTCCGCCATGATCAATCCGTTGGTCAGATCAAGATTCCGGCGCATGCGATCGGTGTCAACATGCATGCCGTCTAGAATGGCGACGGCCTGGCACAGAGCACCAGCGGTCATGACGAACATCGATGGCAACGCCGCCCATTCCGCCTGCCAGCTGTCGCTGGCGCGTTCGTGGTCGTGAATCATGGCGCCCATGAGCACCGGCAAGAGCGCGTGGACGTTTCTGCTGCTGGCAAGAATGTACTCGCTCATGATCGGGTTACGCTTCTGGGGCATCGTGCTGCTGCCGCCCCTGCCCTTTGCAGTGGTTTCAGCAATTTCCCCGACTTCCGTCTGCGCCATCAAGGTGATGTCCTTGGCGATCTTGCCGAGTGATCCGCAAAGCAACGCCAGAAACGCCGCTACCTCCCCGATCGACCGCCGATTGGCATGCCACGCAACATCACATTTCGCGAGTTTCAGTTCTTCCGCCAAACCGTCCAGAACAGCAATCCCCTGATCCGCAATGGCAGAGAGGGTACCTGCAGCACCGGCATACTGAACCTTGAGGACGCGCGGCTTCAGTTCTTCGAGATGATCGCGGGCATCCAGCAGACCCGACAACCAGACAGCCGCCTTGTGGCCAAATGTGATTGGCACCGCGTGCTGGAGGTGCGTCCGGCCTGCCATGACAGTCTTGCGATGGCGTCTGATATGGCCGGTCAGCATCTGAATTGCATTATCCAGATCCCGTTCAATGATGGCGAGGCCGTCGCGCATCTGAAGCACCAGCCCGGTATCAACGATATCCTGTGTCGTAGCCCCCCAGTGAACATAGCGTCCGTGGACCTTGCCGCACGCTTCACTGAGGGCTGCCACAAGAGGAATAACGGGGAAGCCCGCTCTCTCCGTCGCATGACGCATCTTGGCCATGTCGAGAATGGAGACGGAAGCTTTCTCCGATATAATAGCGGCGGCATCAGCCGGGATGATCTCCAGCCGGCCCTGTACGCGGGCAAGAGCCGCCTCCACATCCAACATTCTCTGGAACCGCTCGGCGTCAGAAAAAATCCGCTTCAGCTCCGGCGCCCCAAACAGGTTGCCGAAAATGTTGGAATCAAGAGGACTGACGGTCATGTATTCTTCCCAATCCTCAGTGCGGACCGACCGACATAGCGGCAATCCGGCTCAGATGGGTGTAGGGCCGCCCGGTTTCGTCATGCCAGTGATTGAAGGCCGCCTGTGCCTGACTCATGGCCTTCTTTGAGGTTGCTTTCTCGGCATCGAGTGCCCCGCAGGCCTTCAGGCACCGGACCACATCCTGGGACAGGATGAAGGAGTCCTTGCCCATGAAACGCAGAAAATACTGCGCGGTCGTCCCGCCCAACCGGCTTCCCTGTTTTTTGAAGACCTCCCAGAGACCGGTTTGATCGGACAACGGCCAGTTGGCAATGAATTTGGCGAACGACCCGTGGGACTCGGCAACATCGAGAATGAACCGGGCATTTCTTGGTACCGTTATGATCTTCTGCATGTTCCGCACGACCCGCGTGTCCTTGCCTATGCTCTCCAGTTCTTCATCGTTGAGAAACGCCATCTTGCGAGGATCGAATTGCTGAAAAACGGTTTCGAAGTCATCCCACTTGCTTTCGATGACCTTCCAGCTGAAACCGGCCTGGAAAACACATTTCGTCATTTGCGACAGGAACCGGTCATCCCCCACCTTTGCCAGCGTCCGGGCAGGTTTCACCGGGTCAAGACGATTCTCCAGCGCATCCAGGCCACCTTGATGCTCTGCAGCCCTCGCCAGTACCGTGTCAAACCCGTCCATAACGCCTTCAGCCCTTCTTGTTGCCCTGCTCAATCTATTCAACGTGTACTCTATCACGTGTGTCCACGATCCATCATAGTATCAAACCCCGGCAATTCGAATTCCGCACCGTGAAAAGCATCTAGCTGGCGGCACGCGCCGCTGTGCCGGAGTTCCGCAGTCAGGGCAATGGCGGACGCTGCGTCTGGGCTGTCGTTCACAATTGAGCGATCCGCCCGTCATTGTGAGTGAACCGCTGGTGGGCGGGGATCGTATCCTCTATTGTCACTTCGACGCTTCCATCGCCTGATAATGGAATCCGGTTATGTTCGACAAAACCACCATGAACCGGCGCAAGTTCCTGCAGATCGCCGCGGCCTCAACCATGCTCTCATCGGTGCCCTCGCCCGGGCATACCGGCAGGCAGTCGCTTCTGACGAAAGCGATTCCCTCAACAGGAGAGCAATTGCCGGTCATCGGCATGGGAACATGGATCACCTTCAATGTCGGCAATGATCAAGAGGCGCGAAACGCGCGCTCGGAAGTCCTGCGGGCCTTTTTTGACGCCGGCGGCGGCATGATCGATTCCTCGCCCATGTACGGCTCCTCCCAGGCGGTGGTCGGTCACAGCCTGGATCGGCTGGGGATGCCTGACGACCTGTTCGCCGCGACCAAGGTATGGACATCGTCCACGTCCAAAGGCATCACGCAGGTCGCAGATGCAGAACAGCTTTGGGGCATCGACAATTTCAAACTGATGCAGATCCACAATCTGGTAAATTGGGAAAGCCACCTGGCGTCATTGCTGGAAATGAAGGCTGAGGGCCGTATCCGCTACATCGGCGTCACGACCTCGCATGGACGCCGTCACAGTGAACTTGAAAAGATCGTGGCGCGCCAGCCTATCGACTTCGTTCAGCTCACCTACAACCTTCAGGACAGGGAGGCGGAAAAACGACTTCTTCCGCTGGCCCGGGAACGAAAAATGGGGGTTATCGTCAACCGGCCATTTCGTCGGGGCAGCCTGTTCAAATCGTTCGCATCCCATTCGATACCGCCTTGGGCTCAAGAAATCGGATGCAAACACTGGGCTCAGTTCATGCTCAAGTTCATCGTCTCTCATCCCGCCGTCACGTGTGCAATTCCGGCAACATCGAAAGTTGACCATATGCGCCAGAACATGGCGGCTCCTGCCGGTGGGCTGCCGGATGCAAATACACGCCGACGGATGACCGAGTTCTTCGACGCTCTTTGATGTGGGATTTTCTGGACTACACTTTCGCCGATTTCCTGCTGTTTTCTCCAGAAGTCTATTTCCGCCTCTTTGAGCTGTACAACAAGGACATCTGGCCAGCTCAACTGGCCTCCCCCGTGTTTGCCGTAGCGATTATATTTCTTGCCCGTCATGGCGCACGTCATCAGAGCCGCGTCATCTCCCTTGGCTTCGCAGCCATGTGGTTGTGGGTGGGGTATGCCTACTACGCTGTGCGGTATGCCACCATAAATGACTGGGCTGTCGTTCTCGCATGGATCGCAGCTTTGCAGGCCATTTTGTTTTTGGTGTCGGCCGTACGGCACACCCCAGTTCGATACCAAACGGACCGATCGATTGCCGGTGTTGCGGGCGCGGTTCTCGTTGCACTTGCCGCCTTCCTTTATCCGTTCCTGACATTTGCGGTGGGGCGAAACTGGAGGGGAGCAGAGATTTTCGGATTCGCACCCGATCCGACGATGGTTGCAACCTTTGGTCTCGTTTTACTTTCAATGAGTAAGTCGAGATGGATATTGATCCCTTTACCCCTGCTGCTTGCAGTCGTTAGCGGCATGACGGCCGTCGCCATGGAAGCGTATTCCGGCTTGTTCACCTGCCTGGCGGGTGCCATTGCCATCGTCCTGATGATGACGCGAAAACATCGCCCGTTGGATATCAATTGAATCAAATTGAATAGACTCTCTTAAGTCGAATTCAACTTGTTGCAGATAGCGTGTTGCCCGGATCGTTTTGTGGGATGCGGGAAACAAGGTATTCATGCCGGTTCTGGGACACACGGGAGACGTGATCGGTGTCATTACGGACAACGTGGCACGGTCGACGGACATTGTTTCTGCCGTAAAATTCCCATTCATGGCCCACCCAATCGAACTTGGTGCTAGCGACGACGGTCTTCTTGCTGCCTCAACCCTGTTGATTGTCGATGTTTCCCTGAGCGACCGAGACTGCGTGGAACTCCTGCGTGCGCAACTCGCCCAGCGCAGGCCGTCCCTGCCCATACTGTTCGTATCGGACTCGATGAGCCGCAATGAACAAATCCAGGCAAATTTTCTGGGCGCCCGCGAGATTGTCAAAAGGTCACGACTCACAAACGGCATGGCGGGAGTAATCGCCAAACACACACCGGAACGTGTGACGAAACGTGTCGTCAATCATGTGCAGGATGTAAATCAGGACCTGTTCAAAAGCGTACTTAAAGGCGAGGTCTTGCCGGTCCAGGAGATAGACAACTGCGCCGACCTGATCGCGGAAACGATTGCACGCGAAGGCCTTTCGTCGTGGCTCGGGGAACTGAAAAAGCATCACAGCTACACCCATCGCCATTCAATGCATGTCAACGGTCTTGCTGTGGCGTTCGGCCTCGCCCATGGCATGCGGGAGATGGACGTTCGAAGGCTGGCCACCGGTGCCCACCTCCATGACATCGGCAAGGCACGCATACCCCTTGAAATTCTGGATAAGCCACATCTGTTGAACACGGAAGAGAAACTGCAGATGAGGAAACATCCCGAATACAGCGCCGAAGTCCTGATTAATGACGGTCAATTCGATCCTGAAGTCGCCGACGTTGCCCGCCATCATCATGAATACCTGGACGGCAGCGGCTATCCGGATGGTTTGGCTGGCAACGATATCAGCGATCTCGTCCGCATCGTGACGATTGCCGACGTCTTTTCAGCACTGGTCGATCAGCGTTCCTACAAACATGGCATGCCCGCCGCAAAAGCCTACGCCATTCTGTCTAACATGACGGGCAAACTTGACCTGGATCTGGTCCGCGCATTCGAACCGATCGCGCTCGATGCAACTTTTGTCGGAACCAAGGATCACAAGATAGCATCCTGACGCTCGACACTCGTCCCTGGCAAAGCGCGACCGGACAATCCAGGCGACACCCACCTCATTCGTGCATAGTCATTTTCATGATATCGACCATCGTGGCATGCGCATCGTCGTCACCAATATTGGTGATCACATGATCCCGGTCACCCCTGTAGCGAAGCGTTTGTCCGGCACTAGCGACCTTCTTTTCACCGCCGACAGTTACTTCCAGAGTGCCTTTGAGAACACTGAGATTCTCCACGCAACCGCGTTGATGGGCTTCCGACTCCAGAACCCCGCCGGGTTTGGCCTGAAAGTCATACCACTGCACAAATTCCACAACATTCAACCAGCCGATAATGGCCAATGTGCACAACCCATCCTCACTGGTGAGAACCGGGGTTGCCGTGCGGCCGGCAAAATCGATGAAGGCTTCGTTGCCTTCTGCCTTGAGAACCTCGTCAATGGTCGTGTCCAGCGCTGAACTCAAACGGGAAATCGTACCGATTGTTGGATTGGTCTCGTTGCGTTCGATCTGCGAAATAATCGATTTAGCAACGCCCGACTGCTCCGACAACTCGCCCAACGACATGTTGTAGGCCTTGCGCAGCCGCTGAATGGTTTTCCCCAGTTCAGGGGCAACATCGGCGGTCGTTTCCTTGGTACCACGCCGTGGGGCTTCCCTTTTGTTCATTGTTTTCTATTTCACCCATTGCGTTCGTTAAAAAGAACACTTATATAAATCTCACTGAATCGCATTCGTATTGAAACGCTATCTTACTGTTGAAACGAAGGATTGTTAGACATTTTCGCTGTTCTCCAATGAATGTTCTTCTTGTTTGATTAAACGAACAGTTGAAAAAAACGACCAATATCCAAGGCCAAAGCGTCCTGACGTTACATCCTAAGGGCGATGCGGCAAAGCCGAAACGTCCCAACTGACTAACGACCGCGAATTAAGTCCCGGAGCCGATCATGAGACATTTTCCAATATTTCTGGATCTTGAAGATCAAAAGACACTTGTCGTGGGTGGCGGCGAAGCCGCGGCCCAGAAGGTCCGGCTCATGTTAAAGACGGTTTCCGGCATTGTCGTAGTCAGCAAAAAGGTGACGGCCGAACTGGCGGAACTCGCTCATGAAGGCCGGATTACCTGGGTTCCAAGAACCTTCAGCGACGATGACCTCGACAACAGCCGTTTGGTGTTTGTGGCAGACGAAGAGGAAAGACTGTCGGTCCATGTTTCGCAACAGGCCCGCACCCGGAACATCCCGGTAAACGTGGTGGATCGACCGACGCTCTGCAGTTTTCTGACACCGGCGATCATCGACAGGGACCCCGTCACGGTCGCCATTGGAACAGAGGGAACCGCACCGGTCCTCGCCCGCCGTCTCAAGTCGCAGATTGAAAGCCTCTTGCCACCTCGTCTGGGCGAACTTGCGCGATTGGCGCAGACTCTGCGGCCTCGTGTTGCCCGCGACCTACCGGAGGGGATCGCACGCCGCAATTTCTGGGATGCCTTCTTCTTCGGCAAGATCCGCGACCTTTTCCTTGCGGCAGATTCGAATTCCGGTCGTGCCATTATCAACCAGGCCCTGGATGAAAAATTGACGGAGCACGGCAAGGCGCACATGGGATGTGTGACACTTGTAGGCGCCGGACCGGGTGACCCTGAACTGATGACGCTCAAGGCACAGCGCAAACTTCAGGAAGCCGACGTTATCGTCTACGACCGCTTGATCGGCCCGGGTATCCTCGACTATGCCCGCCGCGATGCCGAAAGGATCGATGTCGGCAAAGCTCCCGGCAAACCGTCCCCATCCCAGCACGATATCAACCAGATTCTGATCAACCAGGCCAGCGCGGGCAAGACCGTCGTACGCCTCAAAGGCGGTGATCCCTACATTTTTGGCCGTGGTGGCGAGGAGCAGGCAGCGCTTGAGGAACAAGGCATTCGCGTCGACATCGTCCCCGGCATCACCTCTGCTGCTGCCTGCGCAGCTTCCGTTAAACTGCCATTGACCACACGCGGACAGAACCAGAGCTTTACCGTCCTCACCGGCACGTCAGCCAATGGGCCCGCCGAGCACGACTGGGAAGCGCTTGCCGCGCCAGGTCAAGCTTTTGCCATCTACATGGGTGTCACCAACGCGAGCCACGTGCAGCAGAAACTGCTGGACGCACAGATCGATCCCAGGACCCCGGTTGTGATCGTCGAAAACGGCACGCTTACCAACGAACGGTGCGTATCAACCCGTATCCAGCACCTGAAGCGCACGCTACGTGCTGAGCGCATCAAAGGGCCGGCAATCATCTATGTCGGCCTCCGCTGGCCTCATGCACACCAGGCCACAAGTCCGATGACGCAACAAAGCGGGGACGTCATTCCCTTCCCTGTCCCCGTACAACAAACCTATGCCACAGACGGTCCACTAAAGGAGTTCGCCCTATGAACGGAAAAATCCTTACCGCCAACGAACTGTTGAGCGGCGACGTCATCTACTTCGGTCAGACAGGCACCTGGTCGCGGGACCTCGACGAGGCCTTCGTTGGACTTGACGATAACGCCTGGACCTGGCTCGAGCAAAAGGGTGAAGGCGAAGATCGCATCGGCCGCGTTGTCGGTGCCTACCTTGTAGAGGTTGAAAAGACGGCAACCGGTGTACGCCCGACCCATATACGCGAGCGCATTCGCACCCTCGGCCCGACTGTCCGCAATGACCTCGGCAAGCAGGCTGAAGCTATCGGCGTATCCGTCGGCCCGGTCGAGATGCTTCCCGTTTCATCAGGAGAACGGCAACATGTATCGCTATGACGAGTTCGACAGCCAGTTCGTGCGCCAAAGGGTTGCCCAGTTCCGCGATCAAGTGGATCGCAGGCTCTCCGGCGACCTGACTGAAGAGGAATTCAAGCCACTGCGCTTGATGAATGGACTGTACCTTCAATTACATGCCTACATGTTGCGTGTGGCTGTTCCTTACGGAACTCTCTCAGGCAAGCAGATGAACAAGCTCGCCTATATCGCGGACAAATATGACCGCGGCTATGGTCACTTCACGACCCGGCAGAACATCCAGTACAACTGGCCCAAACTCGAGGAAACCGGTGACATCCTGGAACACCTGGCCGACGTCGAAATGCATGCGATCCAGACCAGCGGGAACTGCATCCGCAATACCACGTCCGATCAATGGGCCGGTGTTGCCGCCGACGAAATCGCAGATCCCAGACCGATCTGTGAAATCATCAGGCAATGGTCCAGCCTGCATCCGGAATTCTCGTTCCTGCCGCGCAAGTTCAAGATTGCCGTTACCGGCTCACCGAACGACCGTGCTGCCGTCAAGGTTCATGACATCGGTCTGAGAATGCATCTGAATGATGCCGAACAACCGGGTTATGAAGTGATCGTCGGTGGCGGCCAGGGACGCACGCCCATGATTGGTGTGACGGTCCGCGACTGGCTCCCGGAAACCGAACTGCTTGCTTATCTGGAAGCGATCATGCGTGTCTACAATCTGTCCGGCCGCCGCGATAACAAGTACAAGGCCCGCATCAAGATACTGGTGCACGAGTTGGGCGCAGAGGAGTTCACCAGACTGGTCGAGGAAGAGTTCGCCCGCCTTGACGTGGACCTGATAACGCCGGATATCGCGGAAGTCGAGCGAATCTACGCCTACTTTGCACCACCTGAGTATGAACTTCTGCCTGCCGTCGACAAGTCCTTTGACTTGTCCAAACTGGAAAACCGTGAATTCGGCCTGTGGGTAAAATCGAACATTGCAACTCACAAGGTCGACGGTTACGCCATCGTCAACATCTCGCTGAAACCGATCTCCGGCATCCCGGGCGACGCCTCGGCGGACCAGATGCGCGTCGTGGCGGACCTCGCGGAGAGATACAGTTTCGACGAAATCCGCGTTACGCATTCACAGAACCTCGTTCTGCCCCATGTACGGCAATCCGATCTGTTTGACCTCTGGTTGATCTTGAGAGCGGCAGATCTTGCCACAGCGAACATCGGCCTTGTGACCGATATCATCGCGTGCCCCGGCATGGACTATTGTTCCCTGGCCACCGCACGCTCCATCCCCATCGCCCAGGAGATATCGACCCGGTTTGAAAATATAAGGCGTCAGCATGATGTCGGACCTTTGCAGATCAAGATTTCCGGCTGCATAAACGCCTGTGGCCATCACCATGTGGGACACATCGGAATTCTGGGCGTCGACAAGAAGGGTAAGGAGTTTTACCAGATCACCCTTGGTGGCAGTGCCGATGAGAATGCCTCCATCGGCAAAATTCTTGGACCGGGCTTCTCCGGTGATCAGGTCACCGACGCCGTTGAAACGATCGTCGATACTTACCTGGACATCAGGCTTAAAGACGAGACATTCCTTGAAACCTACCGGCGCCTGGGCGCGGCTCCCTTCAAAGAGGTCCTCTATGCCCCTGCTTAGAAACGGACAGGTCAGTGTCGATCAATGGGTTCATCTCGAAGACGATACCCCCTTGCCTGCCGATGGTGATGTCATCGTGTCGTTTGACAGGCATTCAAAGGAGCGTGAACTGTTGAAACATCATTCGGGACGCGTTGGCATTGCCTATCCCAATGATGCGACAGTTGATGAACTCGTACCACATCTTGAAACAGTGGCTCTCGTGATACTGCTGTTTCCCGCTTTCACTGACGGCCGCGCCTATTCTCAGGCACGTTCATTGCGCCATCAGCACAAATTTGCCGGAGAGATCAGAGCGACCGGTAATGTTCTGCCCGATCAGATCTCATTGATGTACGAATGCGGTTTCGATGCGTTCGAGATCGAGTCCGAGCGTGACCTTGCAGCGTGGCAAAGGGTGGATGCATCCGTTACCCTGTCCTATCAGCGCGGCTATGGAACGAGGCGGCAGCGACCGTCGCATGGTGACACCCCAGGGAACGACGGTCATTCGGTTCCCTGACCCCCGACGCATATAGCAAACTGCATTGAACTCTGTGGGTCGCATTTAACAACAACGGCCCCGTATTTCCGGACAAATCTCAGAACTGAGACTGAAGGCCTGTGTCTGAAGCAACACCCTGAAAGGCAAAATCCTGATAACGTTAAGGTTTCCAGGTAACGTTAACCATCAATTAAGGAAACGTTTACCTTAACGAATGTTTAACGGTAGTGTTCTTCTGCGGCATTCGGAGAAGAGACGAAATACCACGATCGCACAGAGGCCTTGTCGATCGATTACTGGGGTTGGCTCTTAACATCCGCCCGAATCCCGCATCGTAGAGTATTTGAGTGAGTGATCTAGATGCGGATTGAACGGCGGTTTACCGTCGATGGTGTGTGCCCTTATGCCACCATCGATTTTTCAAAGAAAACAAGCGAGATCAAGAATCCTGACGGCTCCCTCGTGGCCCGTATGGACGACATCCTTGTTCCCACATCCTGGAGCAGTGTCGCCAGCGATATTCTCGCGCAGAAATACTTTGTCAAAAAAGGCGTCCCCCTAAAACTCAAGCGAGTGAAGGAACATGGTGTTCCCCGCTGGCTTTGGCAGTCTGTGGCCGACATGCGCAGCCTGGCGGATGTTCCGGAAGCTGACCGGTACGGACCCGAACAAGACGCCCGACAGGTGTTCGACCGGCTTGCCGGCACATGGACCTATTGGGGTTGGAAAGCCGGATACTTCGATTCAGAATCAGATGCCCACGCATTCCACGACGAATTGCGTTTCATGCTGGCGACCCAGATGGCCGCACCGAATTCGCCGCAATGGTTCAACACCGGGCTCCACTGGGCTTATGGCATCGACCATCCGAGCGAAGGTCAGTTCTATGTGGACTTTGAGTCGGGGCAACTCCACGAGTCTCGTTCGGCTTATCAGCACCCGCAACCCCATTCCTGTTTCATTCAGGGTGTCGACGACAGCCTGCTGAACGCAGGCGGCATACTGGACTTGTGGGTACGGGAAGCACGGTTGTTCAAGTACGGTGCCGGAACCGGAGCAAATTTCTCGTCGATCCGAGGCGCTGGAGAGCCATTGTCTCGCGGTGGCGTCTCGTCGGGACTCATGTCATTTTTGAATGTCGGAGATCATGCGGCCGGTTCACTCAGTTCCGGAGGGTCGACCCGCCGAGCTGCCAAGATGGTGGTTGTCGATATCGATCATCCCGACATCGAAGAGTACATCAACTGGAAGGTCCGTGAAGAACAGAAAGTAGCGGCCCTAGTCACGGGGTCTAAGGTTGTCTCGCAGCATCTGACCGCCATCATGACCGCATGCCGGAATGGTATTGATGAAAATGTACTTGCGCCGCTTCATTCCGATCCGTTCGACCCGACCAAGAATGGATCGCTGGCGTCCGCTATCCGTAGTGCGCGTCAGAACCACGTGTCGGAGAACTACATATGGCGCGTCATACAATTTGCTAAACAGGGTTACACGGAAATTTCCTTTCCGGTTTACAGCCACGATTGGGACTCAGAGGCCTACCGGACAGTTTCCGGCCAGAATTCGAACAACTCCATTCGTGTTTGCGACGATTATCTGAACGCCGTGGCAACAGGGGGAACATGGGATCTCATCAGACGAACGGACGGACAGGTCGCCCGCACCGTCGATGCGCGGCGGATCTGGGAGAGCGTTTGCCATGCCGCCTGGGCATCGGCTGATCCGGGCGTACACTTTCATACCACCATCAACGACTGGCACACGTGTCCACAGACAGGACCGATATCGGCGTCCAATTCCTGTTCTGAATTCAATTTTCTCGACAACACGGCGAGCACTCTCGCCTCGCTGAATCTCATGAAATTCAGCAACACCGATGGAACCCTCGACACCGACGGGTTTGAGCATTGTGCAAGACTATGGATGATCGTACTCGATATCTCCGTAGTCATGGCCCAGTACCCCTCAGCCGACATTGCAAGGCGCACTCACGACTACCGTCCCGTTGGATTGGGGTATAGCAACCTCGGTGGATATCTGATGGCCTCCGGGATTGCCTATGACTCAGACGAGGGTCGTTCCAGATGTGCTGGCGTAACGGCCCTTCTCACAGGAATTGCCTACGCAACCTCTGCGGAGATGTCTCAGGCACTGGCCCCATTCAATGGCTTTGAACATAATGCGCGCGACATGCTCAGGGTTATCCGCAATCATCGAAGGGCGGCCTACGGTGGCGCACGATATGAAGGACTCCATACCGCACCGGTTGCCTTCGATGAAGAGAAGTGCGGCGACAAGTGCCTGGTCAGTGCGGCACGCAAGAGCTGGGACAACGCCCTTATGCTGGGCCGCGCCTACGGCTTCAGAAATGCCCAGGCGAGTGTACTGGCTCCCACCGGCACGATCGGTCTTGTGATGGACTGCGATACGATGGGAATCGAACCTGACTTTTCCCTGATAAAGTTCAAGCAACTCGCCGGCGGCGGATATTTCAAGATTGTAAATCGCGTTGCCACCGAAGGCCTGCGAACCCTCGGATACACGGACTCCGAGATTGAGGCGATCATCTTGTATGCCGTCGGTCATGGTAGTCTCAAGGATGCTCCGGCAATCAATCACGAAACACTGGAAGCCAGAGGGTTTACGCCTGACAAAATCGAACTGATCGAAGCAGGCCTGACGGGTCTGTTCGATATCCGGTTTGCTTTCAGTCAATGGTCTCTCGGCGAAACTTTCTGTCGTGAGGAACTCGGCTTTACAGTGCAGCAACTCGAAGATCCGGACTTCGATCCGTTGCTGGAGCTGGGGTTCACCCGGTCGGAAATCGACGCAGCGAACGCCTATTGCTGCGGCACCATGACCCTTGAGGGCGCACCAGGTTTGAAAGAGCCCGATCTCCCGGTCTTTGATTGCGCCAACACGTCCGGGCGCAAGGGCAAACGGGTGCTGTCCGTGGATAGCCACATCCAGATGATGGCAGCAGCCCAACCATTCGTCTCCGGAGGCATATCAAAGACAATAAACATGCCGAACGCCGCAACGGTGGATGACTGCCATGACGCATACCTTTCGTCCTGGCGTCTGGGCCTCAAAGCAAATGCGCTTTACCGCGACGGTTCAAAATTGTCACAACCCCTTTCTGTCGGTCTGTTGCCCGAAGACTCTGTGGCTGAACTTGAAAAACCTGCAATGGTCTCCGAGGACGTCGTTGAGCTGACCAGGAAAATTCTTGCCTGTGTCGCCGAGAAGGCCTCCAGCCGACTGGAGGCCGTGTCGGCCAATGGCGCAAGTCAGCCTGTTAGTCTGGCTGGTCAAACGGCGATAATTCATTCGCCCAACTCAGTAAGGCAAAAGGAAAAACAGGCGGCACTGGTGAACGACGTACTCATGGGGTTGTTCAACGATGTTGCCGTCGCTGTATCAATAGGTTTGCAGGACGGCGTGCCGGTCGACCGGTTCATGGAACTCTTGATACAACAGTGTCCAGTGCCGACACCGGAAGACAATCACCTGATGTCACAGCTTGAGATTGAACGTCTTTCCATACGAATTCAGGATCAGCTTGCATCGATTTTGGACAAGTCAGGTGTCCCTGATCTCGAAGCTGTTGCAACCCAGGCATTGCCAACGTCCGCGACGAAGCGACGGAGAAACCAAAAACCGATGCCAAAGGGCTTCAAGGACCGGGATCTCCATCCAGCCCGTCAGTCACCATCGGTTTGACAGTCAGCGGGCCGTCCGGTCGAGCAGATCAACTGCCCGCGACAGTTGCTCGGGGCTGGAACTCGTAGACATTACCGGAGACGTTTTTCCCGGAGTTTTCGAAGAACGGCAAAAAGTCCAATGCCGAAACCGGTTTGCTGAAGAAGTATCCCTGGTATTTGTGGCACCCCTTGCCCTACAGCCATTCAAGCTGATGCAGGTTTTCGACGCCTTCTGCGACGATGCTCACGTCGAGAATTTTGCACATGGAGATGATCAGTTCGGTAATCGCGCTGGTCTTCCGAAGGTCGATCACGAATGATCTGTCGATCTTCAGACAGCTGATCGGATACCGCTGCAGGTATGACAGGTTTGAATAACCCGTACCGAAATCGTCAATCGCCAGGTTGAAGCCCATATCGTGAATGTTCTGCAATTCCCGGACAATCTCGTCATTGTCTCCCATAAGCATCGACTCGGTGATTTCCAGATCGAGCCGGGAAGGATCAAAACCGTCTGCAAGGGCCACCTTCTCGATTGTCGGTATCAATGCAGGGCTGCGAAATTGCCGTGGAGAAAGGTTGACGGAAACCGTGATGTCATTGCCGTCCGCCTGCCATTCGCTCTGTTGGCGCGCAGCCTCCATGATGACCCATTCACCGATAGGCTCAATCAGGCCACTCTCTTCTGCGAGCCCGATGAATTCCATTGGGCCCAACAAACCACGTGTGGGGTGTTGCCAGCGAAGCAGAGCTTCAGCACCAACAACCTGGTTTTCTGCAAATGACACCTGCGGCTGATAGAAGAGCTCGAACTCTCCATTGTCTACGGCGCGCCGCAAACTGGATTCCATCACCATCCGGTTCTCAGCACGCTCTTTCATATAGGACGAGAAGAAACAATGCCG
>JAJFHC010000143.1 GCA_021775835.1 Hyphomicrobiales bacterium
GCCAGCATCGACGAGATCAGGGCATTGCAATTGCAGCGGCTGAAGAAAACCCTCGCCCATACCTATGACAACGTCGAACACTACCGTGAAAAGTTCGACCGCCACGGTGTCCACCCCGACGATGTGAATTCGCTTGAGGACATTGCCAAACTGCCGTTCACCACCAAGGAAGATCTGCGCCAGACCTATCCCTTCGGCATGTTTGCCGTGCCGCGCGAAAAGGTGGCCCGTATCCATGCCTCAAGCGGCACGACCGGCAAACCGACTGTCGTAGGGTACACCCGGAACGACATCGACATCTGGGCAAGCGTCGTCGCCCGTTCGATGCGGGCTGCCGGCACAAGGCCGGGCGACATCGTCCACGTGGCCTACGGCTACGGCCTGTTTACCGGTGGGCTCGGTGCCCACTATGGCGCCGAGAAACTCGGTTGCACCGTCATACCCATGTCCGGCGGCCAGACGGCACGGCAAATACAGCTCATTCAGGATTTCTGCCCCCGGGTGATCATGGTGACACCGTCCTACATGCTGAACCTGCTGGATGAAATGAATCGGCAAAACATCGACCCGCAGGACACCACCATAGAGATCGGAATCTATGGCGCGGAACCCTGGACCCATGACATCCGGGAAGCCATCGAGGCTCGCGCTCACATGCATGCGGTAGACATCTACGGCCTGTCCGAGGTCATCGGTCCCGGCGTTGCCAATGAATGCATCGAGACAAAGGACGGCCTGCATGTCTGGGAAGACCATTTCTACCCGGAAATCGTCGACCCGGAAACCGGTGAGGTTCTCCCGGATGGCGAATTCGGCGAGCTGGTTTTCACCTCGTTGACCAAGGAAGCGCTGCCGATCATCCGCTACCGCACACGCGACCTGACACGCCTCCTGCCCGGCACCGCCCGGACCATGCGCCGGATGGAAAAGATAACCGGGCGATCAGACGACATGATGATCATTCGCGGCGTCAACGTCTTTCCCACTCAAATCGAGGAACTCGTCGTCAAGATAGAAGGGCTTTCACCTCACTATCAGATTGAGCTCTTCAAGAGCGGAAACCTCGATGCGATGCGCGCGCATGTGGAAGTCGATGCCGGCAGGGCCGGCGCGACACAGGAAGCCCGGGACTCCACCGCACGGACATTTGCAAAGGCGGTGAAGGACATGATCGGCATTTCAATCGACGTGACGGTTCACGAACCGGGCGGCGTGCCTCGCTCCGAGGGCAAGGCCCAGCGGGTCGTCGACAAACGGCAGGGTTGATCGTCCAGGATCGCACCCATGACAACGACCACAGCGAAATCCGTCCAACACCCAGAAATTGTCAAACTTCTGAAGACGCTGGATCTGCGCGCCAACTCGCTGATCATTACCATATTCGGGGACACGGTTCTTCCACACGGCGGCGTCCTGTCGCTCGGTAGCCTGATCGACGTGGCACAGGAGTTCGGCATCGGCGAGCGTCTCGTGCGCACCGGCGTCTACAGGCTATCCCAGGAAGGCTGGTTGTCCTCCACAGCACGGGGGCGCCGATCGTTTTATGCCATCACCGACTGGGGCCGTGCCAAGTTTGAAGAGGCCCAGAGCAGGATTTATTCCCTGGGGTCACCGGGCTGGGACAACCAGTGGCAGCTCATAAAGATTCTGCCGCAAATGTCACAGGCCGATCGTCAGGTTCTGCGCCGTGAATTGACGTGGCTTGGCTTTGGACAGATCAGCCCCACGTTTCTGGTTCATCCCAGCACCGACAGCGTCGCGGTCAAACGCACGGTCACGGAACTCCAGCTCGAAAATCAGGTGTTCGCGTTCCGCGCCGCGATGGAAGACTTCATCGACAGTGCAACTGTGCAGACAGCGATAGCTCAGGCCTGGCCGCTTGAAGAGCTGGAGTCCGACTACCGCAGATTCACGACGCAATTCGACGGCATCGAAACCGGCGACGCAATCAAGGAGATGTCTCCGCGCGATTGCTTTGTTCTGCGTACGCTTCTGATCCACGACTATCGCCGGATTCTTCTGAAAGACCCCCAACTTCCCGATGCCCTGCTCGACACAGACTGGCAGGGCAGGATCGCCCGCAAGAAGTGTTCCGGCATCTATCACCGGATTGTCCGAAGGGCGGAAGACTACGTCGCTCTGAATCTGGAATCGATGGCAACGCCTTTTGTTGCTGCAGACGATCTTTTCTGGCAACGGTTCGGTGGACTGCCAAGAACCTGATCGGCCTGCATCGCCTCACTGCCGCCATACGCATCGACAGCACCGGAGACCTGATCCATGAGCTACACCCAGGATGCCTGGAAAGAAATCGCGCCACTGTTCGAAGCCATGGTAGCGCAGCCCTTCAACCAGGAACTTGCGTCCGGCGCGCTGTCGCATGACCGCTTCTGCTACTACATGATCCAGGACGCGCACTACCTTGGCATGTTCTCAAAGGCCCTCGCCGTGGCCTCGGCCAAGGCGCCAGACGCTGGAGGTCAAGTGATCCTGTCTCATGCCGCCCATGACGCCATTGTCGTCGAACGTGCACTGCATGAGGAATTCTTCGGACATTTCGGACTGGTCAGCGACCAGGTCGCTGGAACGCCACTATCGCCCACCTGCCTGGCCTATGGACATTTCCTCGTCTCCACCGCCCACAGCACCAGCTACACGGTGGCACTGGGCGCGCTCCTCCCCTGCTTCCAGATCTACTGGGAGGTTGGCAAGCGCTTGTTCGACATAGCCGCAGCCGACAATCCCTACCAGAAGTGGATCGACACCTATGTGGACGATGAGTACTCAAGCGTCGTCAAGAACGTCATCGTCCTGACCGACGAGGCCCATGGCGCCGCCTCCGAGCAAGAACGCACCGCCATGCACGAAGCCTACCTTCATGCCACCAGGCTCGAATGGATGTTCTGGGACGCCGCCTACCGTATGGAAGACTGGCCGGTGTGACGGTATTCCGCATTTACCCCACGCCGTCATTGCGGTGAAAACCGCAATCCAGGAGCGCCAACCGCAAGACCAAACTGCGTTGCTCAGAACGACAGATGTCAGGTGACGAAACCGTACCAAACGCACAGATCAACTCGAAAATGCGTTCGAAATGAAACGGTCTCCATTTGTCTACATTCTCGCCAGCAGGCGTAACGGCACACTCTATGTCGGTGTTACGAGTGATCTGCCAAAACGGGTTTGGCAACATAAGGTTGGATGCTCTTCAAGTTTTACGAGCAAGTACGGCATCCGCATTCTCGTCTACTGTGAAGGTCACTCATCAGTCGAGAATGCTATTATCCGGGAGAAACAGATAAAGAAGTGGCGGCGATGCTGGAAAATGGCTCTGATTGAGAAACAGAATCCTCAATGGAAGGACCTCTATACAGACATTTTTTAGTCGCTTCACCGCCACAGCAATTCTTGTATCCCCATAGCAAACTCTCGCGATACTGCCCTGGGCGCCGGCTTTCGCCGGCGGCACGGAACAGTGGAATTGTCCCCTGTCACTTCCCCACCGAAACTTCAAGCGCATAACTGTCCAGCGCCGGTATCGACTTGATCAGTCCCTGCTCCATCAGGAACTTCGCGAAGCGCTCGTAACGACCCTTGTCCAGGGCTGCCGGGCGCAGGGCAAAACGGGCGACCGTATCGCGCCAGGCGCGCTTGTTCAGTTCGTCATCGAGGTCCTTGCCGGCCTTCGAGAATATTGTCCAGGCTTCCGTCGGGTGATTGATGATGAATTGCGTCGCCTGCTCGATGGCGCGCAGGAACGGTGGGATCGTGGCGCTGTCGACCGCATCTTTGTTCGCCACGAAAATCAGCTCGTCATAGGACGGCACACCTTCCTCCTCCAGGTAGAACGCCCGGCCCGGCCGGTTGACGATGTCCATCTGGTTCAGCTCAAAGTTGCGGAATGCACCGATAACCGCATCCACCTGACCACTGATCAGGGAGGGCGACAGTGAAAAGTTCACATTCACCAGTTCCACATCCGCCGTCGTCAAGCCGTGTTGCACGAGCATGCCGCCAAGGAGGGCTTCTTCGAATCCGCCGACGGAATAACCAACCTTCTTGCCCTTGAGATCGGCTATCGACTTGATCGGGCTGTCTTTGAGAACCACCAGGGAATTGAGCGGTGTCGCAACCAGGGTACCGACACGCACGAGGGGCAGGCCGGCCTCTACCTGCAGGTGGAGTTGCGGCTGGTAGGATACGGCAATATCGGCTTTGCCGGCGGCCACCAGCTTGGGCGGATCGTTGGG
Source organism: Hyphomicrobiales bacterium (assembly GCA_021775835.1). Next base: position 4,251 of record JAJFHC010000143.1, read on the forward strand.
GTCCGCCGGCGCGATCAGTTCGACGTCAAGGCCTTCCTGTTTGAAGAAACCCTTGTCGCGGGCAATGATAAGCGGCCCGTGATCGGGGTTCACAAACCAGTCCAGAAGGACGGTCATCTTGTCCAGCGCGTGCGCCGGTGCCAACGACATCAAGACAACGAAGGTGGCGGCAATCAGACTGTTCAGGGGTTTCATGGATCGTTTCCTGTATGAGAAAATTAGAACGCAGCATGACTTTCAGGGGACCACCGCACGAGACGGCGCAGCCCATGATCGATTGTGAAATAAAGTGCAAGGGCCATCGCTCCCAGCACCAGCAAGGCGGCAAACATGACGTCGATCTGCATGCGCCCGTTGGCGTGCAGCATCATGTAACCGAGGCCACGGCTGGAGCCCACCCATTCACCCACCACCGCACCAATCGGGGCAACTGACGCGGCAATGCGAACACCCGATGCGAATGCCGGCATGGCGGCGGGAACCTTGATGTGGCGCAGGATGGCAGATGTCGATGCATCCATCGTGCGGGCGAGATCGATCCATACCGGATCGGTGCGCCTCAGACCGTCATAGAAAGCCGCGGTCACCGGGAAGTAGATGATCAGCACCGCCATCGCGACCTTCGAGGCCATGCCATAACCGAGCCACAAGGTCAGAAGGGGCGCCAGGGCAAACACCGGCAATGCCTGGCTGACCACCAGAAGCGGCAGCATCCACCGCCGTGCGGACCCGAAGGTCACCAGGACCAGTCCGCTCAAGACGCCCAGTGCAACACCGATCGCCAGACCTGCCAGAATCTCAATGGCTGTCACCACGGCATTCGCCGCAAGCGTGTCATAGCGGTCAACCAGGGCCAGGAAGACCCGGCCAGGCCCGGGCAGAATAAAATGAGGGACACCGGTCACCGCAACCAGGCCCTGCCATAGGGCGAGGATCCCGGCCGTGCTGACGAGTGCCCGTCCCCACGCGTTCATTGCAGTTCCGCCTTTTCAAAGGACTCCGCGGCCCGAGTCAGGCGCTCGAGCAGGTCGGCCTGCAACTCCAAAACCCCAGCATCCGTGCCGCGCCGTGGCGTCGGCCCATCGGGTTTCATCGGCTCATCCAGCGTGGCGGGGAGTTCGTGGAGAACATAGATCTTGTGTCCCAGGCGCAGTGCCTCCATCGGACTGTGGGTGACAAGCAGCACGGTGCGGTCGCTAAGCAGGTCGGCTACAAGGTCCTGCAGCCTGTGGCGCGTGATCGCATCGAGTGCTGAGAACGGCTCATCCATCAGCACCACCGGACGGTCCTCCATCAAGGTCCGCGCCAGCGCCACACGCTGGCGCATACCGCCCGAGAGCGTCGACGGCAGATCATTGGCCACCCGTTCAAGCCCAACACGCCGCAGGTACGACATGCCCTGTTGCGCTCGCGCGCCGCCACTTGTCCGGCCTTGCCGCAACCTGAAGCCAATAGTCACGTTGTCGATCACCGAAAGCCAGGGCAGCAGGCCGTCATTCTGGGCCATGAAGGAAAGTCGTCCAGCAACCGGCTGTCCGTCTTCGTCTGCAATCGTGGCACCGTCGAGCAATCCCGCCACGAGGCGCAACAGGGTCGACTTGCCACAACCCGACGGCCCCAGCAGACACGTCCAGGCCCCCGCACCAACCGGCAGGGTGAAATTGTCGAACAGAGTGCGGCCCTCATAGTCAAAATGGGGGACGTGAACTGTCAATGCCGGGGCGTGTTGAGTCATTGGCTCCGGGAAGTGTCGACGCCAGGCCACAGGGCGTGGAAGTGATGGACAGGGCCGTGACCGCGCCCAACGCTTAAGGTATCAGAGGCAGCAATCGCCTCCGTGATGTATGACTTGGCGGCCTTCACAGCCTCCCCCAGGTCAAGACCACGGGCAAGACCCGCTGCAATCGCCGACGATAGCGTGCAACCCGTCCCGTGAGTGTTCCTGGTTTCAACCCGAACTGCGTCAAGCATCTCATAGGCATGCCCGTCGACAAAGACATCCGGACTGTTCGGACCGGCGAGATGTCCACCTTTCAGCAGCACGGCACGGGGGCCCAAGGCCATCAGCCGTTCGGCACAGGGCCGCAGATCCTCTATTCCGGTCACTTCTGCCTCGCCAAGCAGGGTAGCGGCTTCAGGCAGGTTCGGCGTGATGATCGTGGCAAGTGGCAGAAGGTGTGCCTTCAGACTTTCAACGGCATCTTCCTGCAGAAGCGCGTCACCGCTTTTGGCCACCATCACCGGGTCGAGCACCACGAATTCCGGTTTGTGGACGCGCAGGCCCTCGGCGACCGCCATGATGGTTTCGGGCCGGCTGAGCATGCCGATCTTGACGGCGTTTACGGCGATGTCAGAGAACACGGCATCCATCTGGGCCCGAACGAATTCCGGTGGCACATCGAACACACCGGTGACCGCACGGGTGTTCTGGGCAGTCAGAGCGGTTATCACCGAACAGCCGTAGGCACCAAGAGCCGAAAAAGTCTTGAGATCGGCCTGGATGCCGGCACCACCGCCGGAGTCGGACCCCGCAATCGTCAGGGCAACCGCCGTGGTCATGACAGGTCCTCGCCAAGGGCCTTGCGTACTGCGGATGTCAACTGCCGTGCAGCGGCGGTAACATCGGCCCTCATGAACAAGTCGGAAATCACGGCGACACCGTCCGCGCCGGCCTCGATCACGGACGCGGCGTTCTGTGCCGTTATCCCCGCAATCCCGACCACCGGGCGCCCGGCGGCATGACGGCCCAGCACACGACGGATCACATCGAGCCCATCGACTCCAATCGGCGGATTGGGATTATTCTTGCTGGCAGTGGCAAAAACCCCGCCGACACCGAAATAGTCGGCAAGACCGACGTTGTCTGCCTGGGCTTCTTCATGGGAATGAATTGTCAGGCCCAGGATCGCATCATCGCCAAGCAGCCTCCGGGCATCTTCCGGCGCCATGTCGTCATTGCCCACGTGCACACCGTCAGCCCCCGAGGCCATGGCAACATCGACCCGGTCATTGATCAGGAGCGGTAGGCCGCGCGGCCTGATGACGGCCAGGACTGCCCGTGCCTGTGTGACCATTTCCCGCGTCGATCCGGTCTTGTTGCGCAGTTGAAAAATGGTCACGCCGCCGTCTGCCGCCTCTCCGGCGAGTCGGTCCAGGGGCCGGCCCTGGCAGCGCGACGGGTCAAGAATTCCGTAGACTGCATAGTCAGTCTTCATCGCCATCTCCTCAGACGAACGCAATCGGGCAGTGGATCGCCCTGGTACGTCCAAAATTCTGGTGGAAGTCGTCTACAGGAGTTTCGGTTCTGAACTTCAAAATCGCTGAAAACCGAAAATCAGGCATCAATTCCCTCCGCCAGCGTGAACTGGATCAGGTTCGACGGGTTGGCAATTGCCTCTCAGCCCCGGTTAAAGGGACACCCCGTTGAGCACAAGCGCGACGTTATAGGGGAAATGCGTGTCCGTGCAAACAGAATTTGGCGACGGGCTGCGACCTGGACCTTGAGCCTGATTACTCAAACCAGACATTCGACGACGATGGTTTCTTCTTGCCCTTGGAGCCCGGCTTCTTTTGCCAGAACATCTGGACGGCGTAATACCGTTTGCCCTTCTGGACGACGCCGGTGCTCACGTAGCGATAGTCATAGGCCATGAGGTTGCGGCGATGGCCCGAGCTTCCCAGCCAAACTTTCATCATGTGGCGGGCCTGTCCATCTGCGGTGGAACTGCGTTTCTGGCTTCGCAGGGCGTTCTCGCCGCGAATGCCGCGGTCCTTCCCGCCAAAGGCAGCAAACCTGACCACGAACTGGTCGCCTCTCTTGGAACGGTGACCGACGTCTCCGGTGCGCAGGATGTCGATCGCCTGAGCCCGGGCTGCCGTCCGCAGCAGAGTGCTGGCCTTGAGGCCGCCGCGTCCGTTGCGTTTACGCTCCGACGAGGCAAGCCGGTTCAGTCGTGATTCAAGATCGCCGCGAAATCTGGCCCCCGCCGGCGGATTGCCGACAATCCGTTGCGCATAGGCACGGTAGCCCTCTCTGGCCTGACTGGGCGCGTCACCGACAAAAGCAAATCCGGCCAGGACCACAACCGGCCCGGCCAGCCAACGAAGTAACAGGTTTGTCACGGTCTCATGCTCCGAATTAAGGGACGCTTACAGTCTCAAGCCCCGAAACGCTCATGCCGCATTGAGCGCGCGCCCGCCATCTGCTACAGGGTTCGCCTTCCCACGGCAACCCCAGAGGCGCAGATGATTCCCCGTTATACCCGACCCGAGATGTCTCAGATCTGGGAGCCCGAGTCGAAATTCCAAATCTGGTTTGAAATCGAGGCCCATGCCTGCGACGCCCTCGCCGATCTGGGCGTGATCCCCAAGGAAGCGGCCGCGACGATCTGGGAAAAAGGTGCCTTTGAAGTCGACCGGATCGATCAGATCGAACGGGAAGTCAAACACGATGTCATTGCCTTCCTCACCAACCTGGCCGAACACGTCGGACCGGAAGCCCGGTTCGTCCATCAGGGCATGACGTCGTCGGACGTTCTCGACACCTGCTTCAACGTCCAGCTCGTGCGTGCAGCCGACCTGCTGCTGGCCGACATGGACGGGTTGCTGGCAGCCATTAAGAAACGGGCCCTTGAACACAAGGACACGGTCTGTGTCGGGCGCAGCCACGCAATCCACGCCGAACCGGTAACCTTCGGGCTGAAAATGGCGCAAGCCTATGCTGAGTTTTCGCGCAACCGGGAACGCCTGGTGCACGCCCGCCGCGAGATTGCCACGTGCGCCATCTCCGGTGCTGTCGGCACATTTGCAAATATAGACCCGCGCGTCGAAGAACACGTGGCCGCAGCACTCGGTCTGGAGGCCGAACCCATCTCGACCCAGGTGATCCCGCGCGACCGCCACGCCAGGTTCTTTTCGATACTGGCCGTCGGCGCCAGTTCGATCGAGCGGCTTGCAACCGAAATCCGCCACCTGCAGCGCACGGAAGTCCTCGAGGTCGAAGAGTATTTCTCGCCGGGCCAGAAAGGCTCGTCCGCCATGCCGCACAAACGCAACCCGGTGCTGACCGAGAACCTGACCGGCCTCGCCCGCCTGGTGCGCGCCACCGTCATGCCGGCCCTGGAGAATGTGGCCCTGTGGCACGAGCGCGATATCTCCCACTCGTCTGTGGAACGCGGCATCGGACCGGACGCGACCGTCACCCTCGATTTCGCCCTGGCCAGACTGACCGGCGTGATCGACAAGCTGGTCGTCTACCCGGAAAACATGCAGAAGAACATGGACCGGCTGGGCGGCCTCATTCATTCCCAGCGGATCCTTCTCGCCCTCACCCAGGCCGGCGTCTCACGCGAAGACGCCTATCGCATCGTTCAGCAAAACGCCATGCCGGTCTGGCGCGGCGAAGGCAATTTCCTCGACTTGCTCAAAGCCGACCCGGAAGTCTCCGCCGCCCTCAGCCATGGCGAATTGGAAAACCTGTTCGATCTTGGCTATCACACCAAGCATGTGGACACGATCTTTGCCCGGGTGTTCGGGGAAAGCTAGCTTGGACGGCTTCGGTCAGGGTGGCAAATTGACCGTTATTGGTTATTGGTCCTTTGTCTATATTTTAGCAGATGGATGTTTTCTCGAATCGTCGGCTTCTGGACAGATTGTGTTGCAAAAGTCGGTGCAATGTCGGGAGGTGATTTATACAGCGCAGGCGATATTGGAGTTTCGGGCGGGCCTTGCCCGTGCTCGGCTTACTTGCGATGGATTTATCGCTCTTGCATCGACGCTTTCGCTCAT
>JAJFHC010000144.1 GCA_021775835.1 Hyphomicrobiales bacterium
GCGCGACACACCACTCGATTATTTCGAATCCGGCACTGAAGGTGAGAATGAACGCGAATGCCACCATTCCGGCCGTAACCGTGGTTCGAGTGACTACCCGAAGCGTCACTTCACGAAACGGATAGACGATCAGCAAACCGAAACTGAAATGGATCAACCGATCGTAGTGGTTTCTGCTGAGGTCCAAAGTATCCCTGAGCCAGAAACCGAACGGCACCTCGGAATATGTGTAATGGGCACCGATGGCGTGCAGGCACATGAAAACAAAGATCAGTAAGTACGAAAGATCGGACAGGGGAAAACGTCGATAGGTTACCGTGATTATGACGAACCCGACGACGGCCAGAATATTCTCAAGAAACCAGTCGAACGGATGAACCGGGTTTATTGCCGTCAACGTCCAGATGCCCACATAGGCGATCAGCAAGCCTTTGAGCAGCGGGTTCCTTCGAAACCCGCTGCTTTGCGGCGAGTCTGCCCTGGAAATCATGTCCCGGCCCCAGATCAATGCATCATGAATATCGGCAGGTTCATGTTCCCAAAAATATGCCGCGTGGCGCCTCCGAATACGAATTCCCGCATTCTGGAATGCCCGTAGGCGCCCATGACGATCATGTCACAGCCCCGGGCATTTGCCTCCGACAACAGCTCCTCTCCAACCGACAATGAACTGGTCTGCGAGCTGCTTGTTTCGACATTTACGTCATGCCGCGCCAAGTTTGTCGCAAGGGCTGCCCCGGTTACCGCTACATCGTGAGCAACGTCCGCCGGTGGATTGACCCAGTGCACATAGGCTTGGTCCGCAGACTTCAGGAACGGCAACGCTGCAAGGGTTGCACGAGACGCTTCTGCGCTACCATTCCAAGCAACCATGATGTGTCCGCCGAATGGTTTGATGTCACCAGAATTCGGCATCAAGAGCACTGGCCGTCCGACCTCCATCACGATCCTCGCCTGAATAGAACTGTCGTCAGGACCGTCTATCTCTGTGTCCCACTGAGACATAAGCAAAAGATCGGCGGTCCGGGCATGTTCAACCACCGTGGATGACCTGTCTGCCTGTAATGAATCGGCGGATCGCCATTCCGCCGAAACGCCTTCCCTGGCTGTCGCTGCCTCAAACGATCGGCCAATCCTTTCGGCAATTTCACTGTGGTGGTCACGGTGAGATTCGACAATTTCGACCGGGATGTCGATGGCAACTGCAGGGTAGAACTGAATTGCCGGCTTAACATACAAACCGATCAGGTGGGCCTCGTGCTTGGTTGCCAGGCTTGCCGCCATCTGCAGAACGCGTTGTGCGTGCACCTCGTTGCTGAAATAGACAAGTATGGTCTTGTAGGTCATGATTTGAGTTCCCAGATTGTGCCAGCGATATGATTCAATCTGAAGCATTCTGGAGAAAACGGGTTGATTTGCGTCAACTTGCCAAGGGCCCGTTAGCTAAGATTGCTTTCGTGTTGCCATCTAGCTTTTTTAATCTTTATCGATAGAGATCAGTGGTTTAATGAGTCCACGACTCGGGAAGCCTTGTTGGTGTGACCCCTGTCATAACGTAAATTCTCAAGTGTCTCATGCGAGGCTCACTCAAACTCCATCTGTTCGAACACGCGTCCGGCATTGCGTTTTGCCAATTCCTTGAAGGTGTCCAAGTGGGCAAAAGCTGACTGATCGACATCGTAGGCGTCCTGAAGACTGCCTCCGGCATCGATCAGTTTTTTGATTTCACCACGCAGAAACACCAGGTAGTCCTTTGTGTAGCGGCGCACTTGCGCAATGTTCGTAGGGTGACCATGGCCGGGGATGACATAAAGCGCTCCGAGGGCCTCGAATTTCTCCCAACTCTCAAGCCAGCCGGCGGTATCCGTGTCGTCGAAGATCGGGGGCAGCCGTTCGTGAAATGCCATATCACCGGCAATGACGAGTTTGCGGTCGGGCAACCAGACGGAGATGTCACCCGGCGAATGCGCCGGACCGATCATCCGCACTTCGACTTTGAAGTTGCCCATCTCCACAACTTCCAACTCCGCAAAAGTCTTCGTCGGACCCTGGACTTTTGTGCCGTCGGCCTTATCTCGATTATACCCCTTCATGCGATCCAGAATGTCATAGGCGCGTTCTTCGAACTCCGCCGCCGCATCCTCATGGGCCAGGATTGGCACACCCTGCTCTGCCCAGTAGCTGTTTCCCAGCATGGCATGTCCCTGACCATTTTCATTTATCACCAGCTTTACGGGCTGGTCTGTAATCTTGCGGATCTCTGCGTGAAGTGCCTTGGCGAGAACATAAGCCGCACCGCCATTGACAACGATGACCCCCTCGCCTGTCACGATGAATGAGAGATTGTTGTTGTGGCCGGTATTCTCGTAGGTCGGCGGTCCGCTGGCGCCGATGGCCGACCAGACGTGCGGGATGACCTCGACAGGCTTTGAATACAGAGCCGATTGCGGATATTGGTCCGGGATTGACTGACTGGCCCAAGACGTCGTGACCAAGGCGAGAGTTCCGAAAAGTGCGGCAAACATCATACGCATGTCGAACGGCTCCTTAGGTGGTTCCGCATGAATTATATACTTATATGCGAATGTTACAATTTAATTGCTCTGTTGCGCAACGAACTCCGCAATCAGATCAGCGGCGTCCTCCGAGTAGAAATCGAGGAACATGTGGCCGGCGTCTTCAATGATCTTCAATGAAATGTTCTTTTTGGCGCCAAGCTGACCAATTCTACGGGCCACATCGGGCACAACCGTGTCGGCGGAACCGGCAATCACCAGGATCGGCCGGGCAATCTCTGACAAGAGAGAAGTTGTATGCATTCGAGGATCGCTGCCGTAATAGGAGACAACGCTCGCGGCGGTGGCTTTCGACGCACCACAGTACACAAAGCCCGGCATGTCGATGAACTCAGAACCCTTGCCGGCTTTCACAAGTGTCCTTGCCTGATCGAGCAGTGGTCCAAGTTCGGCCTTGAACCGTTTCTGGAACCCGGCTGCCGTATCCGCCGCCGACGCCCCCATGGCAGGCGCCAACAGTATGAGTTTGTCGAACTTGTTTTGTTCGGCCGCAAACCAACTCACCTGATTGCCACCACGACTGTGGCCAAACAGCGAAATCCTCGATGCGCCATTGGCGCGCAACCACTTGACCCAGGCGCCGATTTCTTCGACCGCATCCTCATGGCGGTGACTGTTGACTTGCGCGCAGTCATACATTCCCTTCCGCCGATCGATGCCCAGAGTGAGGGAATGGGCAAGCGATGCGACGCCACGCTCGGCCAGAAGCGTCTGCAAACCTTCAACCAATTCCATGTCTTTGTGGGCCAGCGTTCCGTGGGTAATGAGGACAACGCCATCGGCCATTGAACCGTCGTCTGGCACAACCAAGTCACCTAGCGCGGTATAGCCGTCGATCCCGATTTCAACAGATGTTGTGCCCGCATGCACCGACTGCATCCAGGCTCCACAGACAATAATCCCGGCCACCAGGGTAAGGACGCCGCGCGCCACCGAAATTCTACCAGACATCGGGCTTGATCCCCTTGGCCGCATGGTCCGCAAACTTGTCCTGCAGAAAGCGTTGAAACCCAACGCTCTCATAGGCCTTCTGGTCGACGAACTCGAACATTGACAAAAAGTGGAAAGGTTTGAAGTAGCCGGGAATACGGGCAACTTCCATATCCCGACCTGTCTTGCCGGCAGGAATGTTGGTATCAAAGAACTGAATCGTCGGTGTAAAATTGACCGCCCACTTGCGGGCAAGTGCCCGTTCTTCATGTTCGGTTCCGTCAAAATCAGTGACGGTGCGCGATCCCCAGAGATTGAGTTGAAGAACCGCGAACTTCTGGCTAACGAACTCAACGATCTGCTTTTTCTGAAAATTCACGGCATGCATCTCTCGGCAATAGGGACAACCACGTTGTTCCCAAATGACTACAAGTCGTTTGTTTTCACCGGCCGCCTCCTTGTGGTCCTCCCGTAGGTCCAGGAAGGTCTCGAGAAACCATGGCTGCGTGTGCAGCCCGTCGTCATTGACTTCCAGTTCCGACGCCGCCCAACCGCTACCACCCGTGAACGCCGCCCCTGCAGCGATCAGGCAACCGCTGCAAAACATCCTTCTGTCGATCATGTTTCCACCTCTTGCCGGATCAAAGAACATTCGTCTGACACCTCATTTGAGACCATAGGTCTCCTGTAACATCTGCTTGGGCCAACCGGCAGCGACCCGTGCATTCTCCTTGCGCTGCGATTCCTCATCGCCCACGTCACTTGTCGTTCTCTCTTTTGTTTTGAATGTTGTGCCCGCCACCTGATACGTCGCGGCCATGAAGACGGCATCACCCGTCGCCACCGTCGACCAACACTTGTCGAAGACCTGAATCTCTTCTTCGACCTTCATGTGCAGGAGGCGGTGAACGATATCACACGCCGCCAGGCGGGCTTCGACTTGAGCTGCGTGGGCTGATTTTGATAACTCCCCGACCGACGCTGAGTCGCCTATCACATACACGTTTTCGTCGACCGTCGATCGCATGGTGGCAGCATCTATAGGCGCAAATCCGCTCTGGTCGGTAAGGCCCGATTCAACAAGCACCCGTGCAGCAGTCTGTGGAGGAACTACATTGAGGACGTCTGCGGTGAAAGTTTCGTCACGTGCGCTGACGGTACCTGTCTTGTAGTCCACGCTTTTGATTCCGCCGTGAAAATCCTTCGGCACCCATTCGACAATGCCATCATAATAGTCGGCAAAGGCGGCTTCGAATTGAGCCTGTAGCGGATAACTATCCTTGTCGTCGATGATCACTACGGTGGCTTTTGGGTTACGTTCCTTGAACCAGTGTGCGGCCCGACAAGCACGTTCGTAAACGGCCGGTGGGCATCTGTGCGGTCCCGACGGTGCGGAAATCGCCAACCGTCCACCCTCAGGCACGGAACTAAACAGATCGATCAAATCTCTGCAGGACGATCCGGCGGTCCACAAAGGATCCGTCCTTGGGCCCTGCACGTCATCGAACGTCTTCCAGTCCAGAGACACTCCGGGAGCCGCGACGAGTATGTCATACTCCAGTGTTTTGGGAGATGCGTTGAGGGACTGGAGGTTCACCGTACGCTTTCCCGTGTCGATCCCAGTTGCCGTTGCCGGAACGACCGAAACACCAGTCCCGGTCAAGACCTTCGCAAGATCCACAGACTCCGGAGCGCACTCCTGCACCGTTGCAAAAGCATGAATGGAAAAAGGCGGGGAATAGGACTGGGTACCGGAGATCAGCTTGAGATCAATCGCGTCGCCGGCCAGCAGCCGAATGTTTTGCGCCACTGTAGCCCCTCCGACTCCCGCCCCAACGATCAATACGCGGGGTTTGGTCACGGCGCGGGCATTTGGCACGAACATCGGAGCAAGCGAAACGATAGACACTGTTGCCGCGATCATCCTCCGGCGGCTCAAATGGGACTTGCATGACGTGCGCGGCATTGGATGACCCTCTGTCAGGCTTTCATTCGCCCCTTCGGCCCCAGTGAAAAGCAAGCCTTGAAACTATAGCACGGTGATTAATCGATCGCCGCCGACGGATTCTTTTCTTCGTCCGGTGTTACATCGAGAACCAGGGCCCGCTTGGTGATCTCCACCACCGGCTTACAGTCCGTCATGCAAGGTTTCTGTTCGCTGATCATCGGCGTATCTGGTCTGGAGTCTTCGATGAAGTTATTCTCGTTCGGCATCCTGATCGATGAGAAGTTGTCCTTCGACAGAACAAAGTCAGCGTCCACAATATCGTTCATGTGCAGAAGGAATGCCGTTACTGCATAAACTTCCTCGGGCTCAAGCGACTGGGCGTCACCAAAAGGCATGGACCGGTTGATGTAGTCAAAGACCGTGGACAGATAGGGCCAGTAGGACCCGATCGTCTTCTTTGGGTCTTCACCGGCCAGCGAGTCCTGGCCGCCCGATAACTCAGGCCATCTGTCGACGCCTTCCGCAAAATCGCCATGGCAAGAAGCACATTTTTCGCTGAAGATTTCCTCGCCCTTAGTCACACTCCCCTGGCCGTCGGGGAGCCCCTGCCCGTCCGGTCGGACATCGATATCCCAGGCGGCGATTTCTTCTGGAGTTGCCTCCCGTCCAAGGTTCAACTTGCCTGCAAACGCCGCCTCCGAAAGAGACACGGTGGTCAGCAAGAACAGGGCGAATTTAAGATACTTCGACATTCTCAATCTCGCCATTGCTCTGAACATGCCAGGTCTGAATACCGTTGTTGTGATAGATCGAGTTGGTGCCGCGGACGGCACGCAACTGGTCCTTTGTCGGTTGGGCGTACCCTGTCGAGTCGACAGCCCTGGACTGCAACAGGAGCGGGCCGCCATCCCATTCGAACTCGTAGTAAAAACGGTGGAGCGCCTTTGGCAGACTGAGTCCGTCAATCCGGGCCCGGTGCCAGTTCTTGCCACCGTCAATCGTTACGTCGACCCGGTCGACCGTCCCGCGGCCCGACCACGCGAGCCCGGAAAGGATCGTGTGACCCTTGCCATGGGTAATCGGGGCTTGCGGACTTGGATTGGTGATGACCGACTTGCAGTCCATTTCCCAGGTAAACCGTCGCGCTTTACCGTTTTCCATGAGGTCGGTGTACTTCGACGTTTCCTCGCGGGCATGCCAGGGCATATCGCCGACTTCTATGCGGCGAAGCCATTTGACCCACATGTTGCCCTCCCAGCCGGGCACGACCAGACGAAGCGGATACCCCTGCTCGGGACGCAAGGCCTCGCCGTTCATCTTGTAGGCAACGAGGCAGTCGTCGAGCGCCTTCTCAAGCGGCACCGAACGGTTCATGCCCGAAGCGTCGCCGCCTTCCGGCATCAGCCAGCGGGCGTTGGTCTTCAGGCCGGCCTCCTCCAGGATATGCTTGAGAGAAACACCCGTGTACATGACACAATGAACCATGCCGTGAGTAAACTGGCAGCCATTGAGCTGTGCACCGCGCCATTCCATGCCCGAATTCGCAGCACATTCCAGAAAGTACAACTTGTTCGTGCGCGGAAAACGCATGAGGTCTTCCATAGTGAAGATCAATGGCTTGTCGACCAGCCCATTGATCATCAGCCTGTGGTCAGCCGGATCAATTTCCGCGATGCCGGCGTGATGGCGTTCAAAGCAAAGGCCGTTGGGCGTGATGATGCCTTCCAGTTCGTGCAGCGGCGTGAAATTGACAGAGCTTTCCGTTGACGCTGTGAGCCAGCGCACATGCCGGCGAACGGTTTCCTTCTCAAACTCCGCAGGCGCCCCATAGGCACGGGCATCGACGCCCTCGCCCAGCGACTTTGACCAGTCTGGAATGTTGGGCGGCAAGTTTTCCGGATTGCCTGCGGCACCTGCAGACCTGACACCCGCCGTCAATGCGACGCTTCCCGCCGCAGCAGACGCAAGCAATGTTCTGCGGTTCATGACGGTGTTCTTGTTCATTTCACTCATCAACATCCTCCAAGAGGATAACATTACATATGAATATACGAATATAAACGCGACAAAACGACTACACACCAACCACTTTGACAGCGTCGTTCGGCGCAACGCTCACTGGTGAATGGGTTTTCAGATGATTTTCCACCACATCCCAGATCGGCGGTCCTTCGGTCTCCTGGTTGATGCTTGCCCAACCGGCGACCACATATTCCCGGACGGGGTCAATCGGCGCATTGTCCTTCAGACTCACCATGCTTGAGATCCGTTGGCCAATCGGTTTCAGAGGATCGATCGTGTAACCAAGCCCGCCCACACGAACCATGTCACCGCCCTGCTGATAGTATGGATCAGGGTTGAAGAGGTTGTCCGCCACATCTTCCAGCACCTCCTTCAGGAAGGCACCAGTCATCTTCGTGCGATAGGCCGCCGGATAGCTCATGGCACAGACATTGTGCAGGTCTTCGACTGTAATATCCTGTCCCGGCAACAGGCTCGGGCCCCACCGGAACCCCGGGGAAAGAGCAATTTCCGCATCGCGTTCTTCCAGCAGGGCCTGACAGATGAGGTCATCGACAGTCCCGTTGAAATTGCCCCTGCGGTAGAGCAGGCTGTCGGTTCGACCGACAACCCGTTTCAGTTCAGTTTCGTACGGTGCACGAACCTTCGTGACCAGTTCCGACATTTCCGGATCGGCGTCGATGACGTCTGAAAAAATTGGAATCAAGCGGTAACGGTATCCTTTGAGACCGTCCTGCCCCACGTCGAGATCGATCCTCGACAGAAACTTGCCATTTGAACCACTGGCGACGAGAAGAGTATTGCCGACCTTGAGCGGTTCCGGCAGGGCATCATGGGTGTGCCCGCACAGGATGACGTCTATACCGTCGACTTTGGATGCCACCTTGCGGTCGACATCGAATCCGTTGTGCGACAGGAGCACAACCAGCTTCGCACCTCCTGCCCTTGCGGCCTTGACCTGCTTGCGGATCTCTTCTTCCCGAATGCCAAATGACCAGTTGGGTATCATCCAGCGGGGATTGGCGATTGGGGTATAGGGGAAGGCCTGACCGATAACGGCAATCTTGACACCGCCACGTTCGAACATCTTTGCTGCTTCGAACGCAGGTTCTTCCCACTCGTTGTCAAATATGTTGGCCCCCAGGAAGGAAAACGGCAGTTCTTCGACGATTTCCTTGACCCGGTCGGCACCCAGTGTGAATTCCCAATGACCCGTCATGGCGTCCGGTTCAAGCGCGTTCATGACCTCGACCATGTCGGCGCCCTTGGTCTGGAGAGCAGTGTAGCTTCCATGCCAGGTATCACCGCCATCCAGGAACAGCGTATTGCCGGGACGCTCCGCCCGGATGTGTTTCAGGACCGTTGCGATACGGTCGATACCGCCCATGCGGCCGTATTGCCTGGCCAGAGACTCGAACCCTTCCGACTGCAGGGCATAGGCCTCTGCCGAACCGGCGGGAATGCCGTAACGTTCGAGAAAGTCGAGCCCGGACACATGGGGTGGCTGCCCCTTCGCCTCGCCGACTCCAAGGTTGATGGAAGGCTCGCGAAACCAGACCGGTTTCAGTTGTGCGTGAATATCCGTCAAATGCGCGAGTGTGACATTGCCGAAGGGCTCGAACGACAACAGGTCCGCCTGTGAGACTTTCTGCTGTGCGGCAAGCCGGTTCCAGGGCATGGTCCCGCCATAGATCGCCGCAAGCGCTCCTGTGGCTTGCAAAAATTCCCGGCGTGACAGCATCTGTTTTCCCGATCAGCTTCGTCGATATCCAAGTGACAGAAGACGCAAACGTTACGTTGACTCGATCGAAGAGCGAGGCCCTCGTTCAACAACTGGTGCGTTAAGCCCGACCTAGTTACGAACGGCAGGCGTCTCTACTTGCAGACCCTTGCCACGTTGCGCGAGATAGATTTCCAGGGCAACGAACTCGTCAGAACCGCGTTTGTATGGAGTGGCGCGAATGTTGGCCATGCACCCCTTGAAACGGCGGTGAAGCGAGCCCAGTTTCTGCCACTTCAACCGATAGGTTGGAAAACCATTCGATTGTCCTTGGCTCAGAAAATCTGCCCGGATGAATTTGCCGTAGTTCGCTTCATGGCAGTTGGCGCAGGACATGTCGAGCTGGCCGACCCGGGTGTAATAAAGCTCCTTGCCCTTCTCGGCCCAGGACTGCATCGGACCGTCAGCCTGAACATTCACCGGCATGCCGCGCGATTGATTGCGGACGTAGGCGGTCATGGAAAGCATCTGGTTGGATTCCCACTTCCACTCCTTGGCACCCATGTTTTCCGTACGGCAATTATTGACACGCTGTTCCATGGTCATCGGCCGCTTCAGTTTCGCATCCCACTTTGGCATGGCCGCGCCGACACCTTTCATGGACTCAGCTGCGTCATTGTGACAGGACGCGCATGACTTGTCGGCCGACCCTTCAACCGTGTTCCACAGAGCCTCACCCTGTTCAACCCAGAGGAAGCCGGGATTTTCGAAGTCGTCCTGCTGCAGGGATTGCGTTTCCGGTGCACGAAAATGCCAACCGGAGAGCAATTCCTCCAGAGGATGATCCTTGGACGGGGCCGCCGCTTTCACACTGGTGACACCCTCAGGCAGAGAATCGCTGGAATTGACGGTTCCCGCCGAGAAAAGACCAATAGACGTCAGGACGCAAATCATCCCGGTTTTTGCTGATACCCTCATCGTGTGCTTCCTTCCCAGCCGTGACTGTTTTGTCCAGTCTGTGGCTAATCACTTGTCAGCTGACCGTCAGTTTTGATTTCTTTGAGTAGGTCTCGCCGTTGTCGTCCATCCAGATGAATTCGAATTCGCCGGACTCTTCAGCCTTCATTGAAAACTGAAAATACGGGTTTGCCGAAATCGCCGGATCGATATCAACAGAGAACACCTCCTCACCATTAAACTTGGCGATGAACTTGTTGATAATCTGCCGGGGGATGATCTCCCCGGTTTTCTTATCCTTCCGAAGGCCGGTTTCCATCTTGTGGGAGATCAGCGTCTTGATCGTGACGATGTCGCCCTTGGCGGCTTTCTTGGGCGCTTTCACGCGTGGTTTTGGCTTTGCCATGTCTATTTGCTCCTCAGTGCGCCGGTCAGCCGCCGCATCCGCCAATGGTGACTTTCACCTGGCGTTTGGTCATGTGAAACGATCCGTCAGACAACTCCGCCACGGCGACAACGTTCTGTGTCTTGGCCAGGCGCATCCGTGTGGAAGCTTCAGCCACGCCGCTCTTTGGCGAAAAGTTGAAGGTGATGACTTCCGGCCGCGGATTGCCCTCTGCAACGATGATGACCCTCTTGACGTGATCATCGGCCGTCATTGGGCTATCGACGGAAATAGACAGCGGCACGGTATTGCCGTTCTCGGCGATCTCCGGCATCTCCAGGGTGACCTTACCTTCTGCGGTCGTCTTGCCACCCGTAAACTTCGCGAGCACCGACTTTGCGTCATTGGTCTCTGCGGCAATGGCGGGGCCAATCGCCAGGGCGACCGCCGCTGCTCCGCCGAGAACCATGGCGTCTCTGCGTGTGATTGTTTTCATGTCAGTCTTCCCTATTCCCTGAGGGTCATCACGTAGGCGATGATGTCTTCGATCTGTTGTCCGGAAAGGATTGTCTTGTCCTTGAACTTCTTGGCCATCCGGGCTCCCGCATTAACCCGGTAGAATCCCGGCATAATGGTTTCATCTCCAAACACAGCCTTTGAATTGACCAGGATCGCTCTCAACTGTGCCTCTGAATAGCGGCTGCCGGCGCCATCGATCGGCGGACCGATTTCGCCGTGGAACGGCTTGCTGGTCAAATCCTTGTTGGCATGACACGCAAGGCAGTTACCCAGCTTGCGGTTGGCAAACCACTTCTTCCCGTCTGCCACGTTGCCAGGCGCCTTTGTCAGCGATGCACTGACCTCGACATCCTTTAGAACGACTTGATCCGGTGGTGTTGCGTCGGCGATCGCCGCGCTGACGCCCAAGGTGCATCCCAACACGACGCAGGACGCAACCCATCTGATTGCTTGCTTCATTCCAGTGTTTCCTCTTCGTCCGCGTTCGCCGGATCGAGGGTCCTAAAGGGACCTTGTTTTCACTCCGACCTGCAGCGCCCCAAAGACTGTCAGAGATAGAAACTAAAATCAATGATAATATTCGCATAAACGAATGAAAGAATATAAACCCTTCATATTGGATCTGTTTCCGGGTCATCCAACACGGCCAAGCCCCGGCAGACTCTCCAGCAGGTAGAACGCAATCTGACTCATCATGCCCGTCAAAAATGCCACACCGGTAAGAATCAGAAGCACACCCATGACAACCTGGATCGTGTTCATATGAGACCGAAGACGGGGCATGGCGCGCATGAAGGGCCCGGCGAACGCGGCCGCAACGAGGAACGGCAAACCGATCCCAAGGGAATAGGCCGACAGCAACACAACACCGCCACTCACGGTTTCTTCGGCACCGGCAGTGAACAGTATTGCTGCCAGTACAGGACCGACACACGGCGTCCATCCAAAGGCAAAGGCAAGCCCCATGACGAAGGCACCAAACAAGCCCGGCGGCTTGCGGTTCACATGGACACGGGCCTCCCGGTAAAGAAAACCGATGCGCAGTACGCCAAGAAAATGCAGCCCCATCAAGATGATGGCAATGCCCGCCACGACTGACAGCGTGCGCATGTGTTCTTGGACAAACTGCCC
>JAJFHC010000145.1 GCA_021775835.1 Hyphomicrobiales bacterium
AGTATCCATCGTTGGATTCGCGCTTCACGTTGATGGTGATGCCGGCCTTCTTCGCAGCTTCCTTGAACAGGATGGCGGCGTCGACCGCGCCTGCAAAGGCCGCGTTTGCCGCCGACAGTTCAACCGTCAATCCTTCAGCGCCGGCCTTCTTGAGGTGGAATTTTGCCTTGTCGGGATCGTAGGGACGCTGAGGCAGCTCGGCCCAGTATGGCAGTGTCGGACCGATCGGGTGATCGTTGCCGATGCTGCCGTGCTTGATCAGGATCTTGTCGACGATTTCCTGCCGGTTGATGGCGTATTTCAGGGCAAGCCGGACATCGAGGTTGTCGAACGGTGCCTTGTCGCAGAACATCGGGATCGTGCAGTGGGCGCCGGACGGCACTTCGTCGATCTCGACGTTTTTGTTGCGCTTCAACAGATGCAGCGTCTTCAGATCCGGTTCCGTGATGGCGTCGATGTCGCCGGTGATCAGTGCGGTCTGGCGGGCATTGGCATCGTTGAGCACGAGTAGCTTGATGCCGTCGAAGTGGGCCTCGTCGGACTTGTGATAGTTGGCATGCTTGACCAGCTCGGAGGAGACACCCGCGTTATGTTTGGCAATCTTGTAGGGACCGGTCGCGTTCGGGCTGTTGGGGTCGACCTTGCCCTCCTTGTCGGCTGCCATCATGACCAGGTGATAGTCGGACAGCAGATACGGCAGGTCGGCGTTGCCGGCCTTCATCTTGATCACGACACCATGCGAACCATCGGCCTTGATGTCCTCGACGTCGGCAAACAGGGCCTTGGCGGCCGACTTGCTGGCCTCGCCGCGGTGATAGTTTAGCGAGGCGACGGCATCGGCGGCGGTCAATGGTTTGCCATCGTGGAACTCAATGCCCTTGGTCAGCTCGAACCGCCAGGATGTTGCATCGTCGGAGGCCTCCCAACTGGCGGCCGCGTCAGGGCCGATCTGGTGCTCGTTGGTGATTTCGGTCAGGTAGCTGCGGAACGCGTGATTCATCTGAATCATGTAAACGCTCGCCGTCGTGCCCGGATCCAGGCTGTCGGTCGTGTTGCCGTCATGCAGGCCGGCCCGGTACGTGCCGCCCTTTTTCGGCACCGCCGCGCGAACGGTATCGGACCAAAGCGTGGAGGCCGCGGTCACCGTCAGGCCAAAGGCCAGTGAACCTTCCATGAACGTTCTGCGGTCAATGCGTCCGGTCGCGATGCCCTTTGCAAGGCCGGCGATGCGTGGATCCTGTTTGTGGTCAGACATGTCTGTTCCTCTCGTTTCCAACGGCTAAAGCCGAAGTCGGCTGAGCATCTGAGGAGACGCGCGGCTTCGGCGGGTATCAAAGCTAAGCATGTGGCGGAGACGGGGCTGTAATGAAAAAAATTCGCATAGTCGTTGAATTAATCTCCCTCGCGACACCGGTTCGCTTGGACAACGGCTGTTACGAGACAATGATGACGTGCTTTAGAGGGCCGCCGTTTGCACATGATCCTGGTGGGCGGTTTCAACGAGCCAGTCTTCCAGTTTGGCCGCCGCCGGCGACAGGGAGCGGTTGTCGTTGCGCGTCAGATAGTACGCCGCCGGGGCGTCGATCACGAGGTCGCTGAACCGCACGAGCTTTTTCTGTTCAAGCAGCGGCCAGATCAGCCGTTCCCAACCCAGGGCTATGCCCTGATCGTCCTGGGCGGCCTGAACCAGGATAGAAAAATTGTTGAACCGGCGGCCGCGCAACGGACCGTGCCCGATCCCGGCACGCCTGAGAAACTCTTCCCAGTTGGTCCATTCGGGATCGACTCCGTCCACGTGCAGAAGCGGCAGATCGGCAATCGCGGCGGCAGAGGCGCCGGCATTCTCGCGCGCAAAGTTAGCCCCGCATACAGGGAAGATCCTCTCCCGGAACAACAATACGGAAGTTTCATCCGGCCACACTCCGGAACCGTAGCGGATACGCAGGTCGATTTCCGACCGTCTGAAATGGGTGGCGTTGTCCGACATCATGTGGTTGACGGCAATTCCGGGGTTGTCGCGCCAGAACGTGCCCATCTTGCGCATCAACCAGAACCCGGCAAAGGCGTTGGTGCTGGCCAGGGTCACACTGGCCTGATCGCCGCCCGCCCTGATCCGCTCCAACGCCTCGGAGGCTTCGCTGAAACCGCGGGCCAGCACGCTGTAAAGGTCTTCGCCTGAGGGCGTCAGGCTGACACCGGAGGTTTCGCGCAGGAACAGCGGGGTGCCGAGTTCGTCTTCCAGTGCCTTGATCTGCCGGCTGACGGCTCCGGGCGTCACATTGAGCTCCGTGGCGGCCAGTTTCTGGCTCATGTGTCTGGCGCAAGATTCGAACGCGGCAAGGGCCGTCAGGGAGGGGAGATTGTAGTACCGCCGGACCATTGACATATGCTCCACAAGCGTCGAACCGCGATGTGACCCTGTGGCTCGACCGGACGCGGCCATACTGCACAAATCTCAACCGATGCGTGAGTCTTTTGCGGCTTCTCTTTTACGCATTAAAACAGCAAGGTATCTTCTGGTCTGCGGGACGGGAATCACGCCATGAAAACAGAAGAACACTTTGCTCCTTTGGAGAACGGCTGATGGCCGCCGTGGCAGAACCGAAAGCCACGCGGCGCGGAGGGCGGAACGCCCGGCGTGAAATACGCACCGACCGTACGACCAAAATGCTTCCCGCCCTCAAGCGCAAGCTGCCCCTTGTGGAACCCATGTCGCCGGAGCAGGTCGAGAAGATCGACAACGCCTCTCTCGACATCCTCGAGGAGGTTGGCGTTGTCTTTCGCGACGACCAGGCAATCGAAGACTGGAAACGCGCCGGTGCCGATGTGCGCGATGGCGACCGGGTTCATCTTGACCGCGGCCTCGTGCGCGAGTTGATGAGTTCGATTCCCTCAAGCTTCACGTATCACGCCCGTAACCCGGACAACAACCTGCCGTTCGGCAACGACCACTCTATGTTCGTGCCGATGACAGGCGCGCCTTACCTGCGTGACCTTGACGACAAACGCCGCGGGCCAACCCTCGACGATCTGGCCACCTTCCACAAGCTCTCCCACATCTGCCCGGCGATCCATTCGTCTGCCCATCACATCGTCGAGCCGATGGACCACATGATCTCCCACCGACACCTGCGGATCACCTATTCGTCGATGAAATATTCCGACAAGACGTTCATGGGCATGACGACCTCGCCCAAGAATGCCGAAGACGTGATGGACATGTGCGCCATCCTGTTCGGTGAGGAGTACATGGAAACCCACGCCGTCGTCACCGGCAACTGCAACGGCAATTCGCCGCTGGTATGGGACGAAGTAATGCTGGGGGCCATGCGGGCTTTCTGCAAACGCAACCAGCCGGTGCTGTGCTCGCCCTTCGTGCTGGGTGGCGCCAACACACCGGCGTCTACCGCGCCGGCGGTCGCCCAGCTCAATGCGGAAGCCATGTCTGCCCTGGCCTACACACAGGTCGTGCGCAAGGGCTGCCCGGCGATCTATGGCCATTATCTGTCGACCGTATCCATGGCCAGCGGCGCGCCCATGGCGGGCACGCCGGAAATCAGCCTGATGAATTTCATGATCGGCCAGATGGCCCGCCATTACGATGTGCCGTGGCGCACCTCCAACACCCTTGGCGGGGCAAAGACCTTCGACGCCCAGGCGGGGTATGAAAGTGCGACGACCATGATGGCCGTCCTCATGGCGGGTGCCAACTACATCTGGCATTCGGCGGGCTGGAACGAGGCCGGCATGCATTGTTCGATCGCCAAATTCATTGTCGATGCCGAACAATGCGCCATGGGATACCGCATGGCGGAAGGCATCCGCTGGGACGATTTCGAAGAAGGCCTGGCCGCGGTTCGCGATATCGGCCCGGGGGGCCACTACCTCGGCCATCCCCACACCCAGGCCAATTTCCAGCGGGCCTTCTTCATGCCGAAACTGTTCGACAACAACTCCATCGAACAATGGATTGCCGACGGCAGCCAGGAGATCACCGAACGGGCGTTGAAAGAAGCCCATGCCATGCTGGCCGCTTACGAAGAGCCCAAGCTCGAACCGGGCGTCGACGAGGCGCTGCGTGATTACATTGCAAGGCGCGAACGCGAGATACCCGCGGTCGAAGCGCTTAATCAGGATTACTGACGCAACACGGCGTACGGCGTCTTAATATGCGAGACAGACGGCCTTCCATGGGCTATCTGTCGGGCCTTGTGTCAACATCCGCAAAGCCCCGCCCATGGATATTGAAGAGTTCCGGAAACACGGCCACACCATGGTCGACTGGATGGCCGACTACCTGAAGACCGTCGAGGACCGGCCCGTGCGCGCCCAGGTATCGCCGGGCGACACCGCCGCCAAACTCGCCGCGTCGCCGCCTGAAAAGGGCGAGGCGATGGAAATGATTTTCGAGGATTTCAAACGCGATATCGTTCCGGGCATGACCCATTGGCAGAGCCCCAACTTCTTTGCCTACTTCACAGCCAACTCAAGCCCGCCGTCGGTTCTGGCCGAGATGTTGACGGCGACCATGGGCGCACAGTGCATGCTGTGGCAGACGTCGCCCGCGGCGACCGAGATGGAAACCGTGATGATGGACTGGCTGCGCCAGATGACCGGCCTGCCGGAAGATTTCCACGGCGTCATCCAGGATTCCGCTTCTAGCGCCATCCTTTGTGCGATCCTGACCGCACGGGAAAAAGCAACCGGCTGGCGGGTCAACGCCGACGGTCTGGACGCTCACGGGAAGCTGGCGGTCTACACGTCCCAGGAAACGCACAGTTCGACCGAGAAAGGCGTAAAGATCGCCGGTCTGGGCGTCAGCTCACTGCGGAAGATTGCAACCGACGATGCTTTCGCCATGGACGTGGACGCCCTGACACACGCCGTTGAAAAAGACATTGCAGACGGCGTTCAACCGGCCTGTGTTATTGTATCCGTGGGCGCTACCGGCGTCGGTGCGGTCGATCCGCTGCGGGCGATCGGCGAGGTATGCCAACGCCACGGCATCTTTCTCCATGTGGATGCCGCCTGGGCCGGCAGCGCGCTGATCCTGCCGGAAGAACGCTGGATGATCGACGGCATCGAGTATGCCGACAGCCTGGTGTTCAATCCGCACAAGTGGCTGTTCACGAACTTCGATTGCTCGGCCCACTTTGTTCGCGATCCGGATTCTCTCGTCCGTACACTGGCCATCCTTCCCGAATATCTCAAGTCCCGCGAAGCTGACCGGATCATCAATTACATGGACTGGTCGGTGCCGCTTGGACGGCGTTTCAGGGCGCTCAAACTGTGGTTCGTCATTCGCAGTTACGGTGTCGAGAAACTCCAGTCCATGGTGCGGGATCATATCGCCTGGACGAAGGATCTCGAGGGTTGGATCGCCGAAGCACCGGACTTCGAGCAAACCTCTCCCCGTCGTCTGTCCCTGCTGTCCTTCCGCTACCTGCCGCAAGGCATGAGCGACGAGAGAGCGCTTGACGCTCTCAACGAAAAACTCCTGCATGCCCTGAACGACGACGGACGCGTCTACCTGACCCAGACAAAAGTCGGTGGAAAGTATGTAATCCGATTTACAATCGGACAAACCTACACGACCCGCGAGCATGTCAGGAAGGCCTGGGCCCTGATTTGTGAAACCGCCCGGAACACGGTCTGACCGAAACCGGCGGGCTGGTACACAAGAAAGGACACCTGGTGTCTGACAACACAGCGGCCGCCAAGACGGGCAGTTCAGCGGCAACGATTGTTCTCGCCCTGACCCCCTTCATGCTGGGCTATTTCATGTCCTACCTCTACCGTGCGGTCAACGCGGTGGTGGCCCCGGACTTGGTCAAGGACATCTCCCTGGGTGCGAGCGAGTTGGGCCTGTTGACGGCGGCCTATCTGTTTTCTTTCGCCCTGTTCCAGTTGCCCTTGGGCATTTTGCTCGACAGATACGGACCGCGCAAAGTTCAGGCCGGACTCCTTCTGTGTGCCGCAGTTGGATCGTTCTTTTTCGCGATTGGCGAGAACGTCCTGACCCTGACCCTCGCCCGTGCCCTGATCGGCATCGGTTTCGCCGGTGGCCTGATGGGCGGCTTCAAGGCGGTGGTTGTCTGGGTCCCGCCACAACGGCGCGCGCTGGCCAATGCCGTTGTCATGTCGGCGGGTGCCCTGGGGCTGCTTGTTGCAACTGTTCCAATGGAACACTCGGTGCAGGCTTTCGGCTGGCGCGCGGTTTTCACTGGGCTGACCGCAATTACCGCGATCAGTGCGTTGATTGTGTTCTTCGTTGTGCCCAGGCGTTCGTCGCCCAGCGTCGGCGGAACCGACACGTTGTTGCAGTCCATCAAAACCATCAGGATGATTTATTCGGATCGGTCCTTCTGGGTTCTGGCTCCTCTGCTCGCCACGACCGCCAGTGTCCAGATTGCCGTCCAGACGCTTTGGGCCGGACCCTGGTTCCGCGATGTGGCAGGCTTCGACCGCGACGGCGTGGCAATCCATCTATTCATCACAGGCGCCGCCTTCTTTTTCGGAACCCTGTTCAGCGGCGCCGTTGCCGACTGGTTTGGACGGCGCGGCGTCCACGCGCTGACCGTGATGATCGGGTTTGTCTTGCTGTTCATTGGCTCCCAGATCGGCCTTGTACTGGAGTGGACGCAAGCCACGGTACCGCTGTGGATCGTCTTTGGCATGTCCGGTCAGGCCGTGGTTCTTGCCTTTCCCTGGTTGTCCACCCATTTTGGTGAGAAACTGTCGGGCCGTGCCAATACGGCGATGAACCTGCTGATATTCTCGTCTGCCTTTGCGGTTCAGTATCTGATCGGACGGGTCATCGACCTGTTCCCGCCGACCGCGACGGGCGGATATGCTCCTGAAGCCTATCAGGTGGCCCTGGGTTTCTTTGGCAGCCTGCAGATTGCCGCTCTTGTGTGGTATTTTGTCGGCAGGTCCCGACTGGAACACAATTTTGAGGACAACCCAGATTCATGACTGTTCGGCCAGTCTGGTCCAAGGCATGTTCGACAACCATCACAAGAGGAGAAACACCATGGCAAATAATGAAGGGCAGTGGCAGGTCTACCTGTCGGGGGAAATCCACACGGATTGGCGCGAACAGATCGAAACCGGCGTTGCCGCCGCAGGCCTGCCGGTGGCGTTTTCCGCACCGGTAACCAATCATGGCTTCAGCGACGATTGCGGCGTGGAAATTCTGGGCTCGGAAAGCAGTAAATTCTGGCACGATCACAAGGGTGCCCAGATGAACGCCATCCGGACCCGCACACTGATCGAGAAGGCCGATATCGTGATTGTGAGATTCGGCGAAAAGTACAAACAATGGAACGCGGCCTTCGATGCCGGCTACAGTGCTGCCTTGGGCAAGCCCCTGATCGTCATGCACGGGCCCGACCACCAGCATGCGCTCAAGGAAGTGGACGCGGCAGCCCTGGCTGTCACCGAAACGCCCCAGCAGATTGTCGATATTCTGCGGTATGTGATCAAAGGTGACCTTGACGTTTCGAGAGCGGCGGCGGAATAACGCTGACTGGTTCACAGAACTTCATTTGTCCCAAAGATAGGTAACGTTCCACAACAAGGGCGAGTGGGCGCCGGTTCAAGCCCGGCGAACGGGACGGTGAGTTCGAGCCTTCAACACAATCGTTTCCCGGACAAGCGTGAGCGCGATCCGGCAGCGTTCCAATTGCAGGTGTTTGTGGGTAATACGATCCCGTGTCTGCAACGCAGCACTGGCGTGCTGCATCGCACACGGGAAACGTCCCCCACCCCATACCGCACGTGTTGCGAGAATGACATAAGAGGGCAGGTTCCCTCACTTGCAATTGTTCGTAGATTGGCTGCCTGGCCTACTGGGGCGGTTCAAGAACGAGTTCCTCCGCCCCCTTTGCAAGGAGCTCAGCATGGCTGCCGCCGATGGCGATCATTTCGCCGCGCCGCCAGCGCTGGACAAAATCACCCCAATGAGGACTGAGAATGTTGCCGGACTGACCTGTCGCGATGATGAAGCGGGAATTCTCCGGCGACTTAAGATCGTACAGGGCGCGGAATCCCGAACCGTGATTGTGCGAGAATGCAGACTCGCTGTCACCCAGCGGGCCAGCGCCCCGGTTCAGGGTGTAGAATCCGCCGTCGGTCGCCAGCGACCGGTCGCTCCACCATGACAAAACCGGCACTTGCGAGAAAACACTGTGCTGCAGGGTTGCCCGGTGATGCTTGCCCCATTGCCACAGCGCCATGTCCTGGCCCTGTTTCTGTTCGATCCAGTCGAGTGCCCGGGTTAGCGATATTTCTATAGCCGCCTTGCACTTCTCGACGAGCGAACGACTCGACACATCATCGCACCATTGAGAGTCCTCTCGCAAAAGGCGGGTCAGTAACGGCACCCGGTACCTTGCGAACTGAGGATACACAATGTTCATTTCATCGCTGAAAACGGCGCGATTGAGTTCACGAAGCCAGACGGCAAAGATCACAGGGGCTGCCTGATAGGCCGACATCTGCCGGTCCCAGCCTTTCAGTACTTCAAGGGCTGCCGTTTCGCGAGTGCCCGCCGGTGACGTTTGAGACAACAACACCGGCAAAAGAAGGTCTGCATCCGTTGCATGCATATCCTGCTGGATGGCGTGATACGTATCCAGGTCATGTTTTGCGGCACCATCCAACAACTTGGTCAGACGCCGGTATCGAAGGTCGTCCTGCCAGTACTTCGTGATTGGAGGTGCTGTCTCGTTCTCCACAAGCGGATTGTTGGCGTTGGCAACGTAACCCAACGCAGCGTCAACGGATTCGGGCAAGTCTTCGAAATCAATAAACCCCTGCCAATCGTATTGTCCGGTCCAGCCAGGAAGCGGCAACACCCCTGCCCCTTCACGACGCACCGGTATGGCGCCAGCGACCCGCGTCGCCACCGTGCCGGCCCGGTCGGCGACAAAGAAATTGAACACCGGTGAGGTGACCAGTTTCATGGCGTCGCGCGCTTGTGCCCAGGTTCTGGCACGCGACAACCGGTAGGACGCCTCCATGCCGGTGTCAGGCAGTTTTGTGGTGGCATAAGAAAACGAGATGACGTGGCCGGCGGGAAGCGACGCCTTCAGCCTCGGTTCAAGGTCTGAAAGCACCGGTCCGTGACGCGTGACGCGATACTTGATCTGGCGCTTGTCCTCACCACGCACGGACAAATCGAACTGTCTGGTTTCGAATGCTTTGGAGCCGCGCGGAATCAGGTAATGAGACGATGCCGTCGGGTCCAGACGTTCAATGAAGAGATCCTGGGTATCGGCGCCCACGGAGGTCATTGCCCAGGCAATGTGACCGTTCTGTCCCATCACGTGAAACGGCAGGCCCGGGATCGTTGCACCGGTTACGTCACTGTCGCCGACCACGGTCCGCGCGAGATACCACAGGATAGGCGCATCGAGGC
>JAJFHC010000146.1 GCA_021775835.1 Hyphomicrobiales bacterium
CTATGGTGGTGCAGCGCCTCATGGCGGCGGCGCTTTCTCGGGCAAGGATCCGACCAAGGTCGACAGGTCTGCAGCCTATGCCGCGCGCTACCTCGCCAAGAATGTGGTTGCAGCGGACCTTGCCGACAACTGCACGATTCAGCTTTCCTACGCGATTGGCGTTTCGAAGCCTCTGTCAATCTACGTCGACCTGCACGGCTCGGGTAAGTCCGGCGCCAACGAAGAAAAGCTGGAAGGCGCCCTTGGTGAAGTCATGGATCTAAGTCCGCGTGGCATCCGTGAACATCTCGGGTTGAGCAACGCGATCTACGAACGCACGGCCGCCTATGGCCATTTTGGTAGGAATCCTGACGATGATGGCGGATTCTCGTGGGAGCGGACCGATCTCGCTGAACAGATCAAGTCGGCTTTGACCTGACTTGCCGGGGATGGCGGAAAGGCCTTCCTTAATCGAACAATGGTGATGACATGAGCGGCCATGAGCCCTCCCGCAGGCGGCTCATCTATGGGCGCAGGCAAGGCCACAAGTTGCGTGACCGCCAGCGTCATCTCATGGAGAACCTTCTTCCCCGGCTTACCGTCAATCCCGCAGACAAGGCGTATGCGCAACCGGGCGATGCCAGCCGGCATCGTTCCCTTTGGCTCGAGATTGGATTTGGCGGTGGCGAACACCTCGCGTGGCAGGCCGATCATAATCGTGACGTCGATTTCATAGGATGCGAGCCGTTCGTGAACGGTGTGGCAAAACTCTTGTCGCTGATCGACGAGGGTGAACTGACCAACATCCGCATACATGACGACGACGCCCGCGATGTCCTCGACTGGCTCCCCGCCGCCAGTGTGGACCGTATCTTTCTTCTCTATCCCGATCCCTGGCACAAAGTGCGACATAACAAGCGGCGTTTCGTGAGCCCCGAGAATCTCGACCGCATGGCTCGGGTAATGACGGATGACGGCGAGTTCAGGTTTGCCTCGGATATACCGGACTATGTGGGCTGGACGCTATCGCACGTTCGCCGCCACGGTGTTTTCCGCTGGACTGCACAACGCCCGGCAGACTGGCATGACCGCCCTGATGACTGGCCGCAGACGCGCTACGAGGTCAAGGCCATCGAAGCCGGCCGCCGGCCGTGTTACCTGACTTTCCGCCGCGCACGCCGCACTATCGACAGCTGAGTGCCTTTGACTGCAGATTTGGCTGGGCAGTCCAGGTCCCTGGCACGAGTCGGAAAGCACTTGCGTTCACGTTATTACCGGCTATTATTACGCCGTTCTTAAATCAACAGTCTCACATAACCGAATACGTTCGGATCTATTGAGAGTGGGTTCCTCCGGGGAGCCCGCTTTTTTGTTATCCGAAGGGGCAGCGATCTCGATTGATGTCATTGGCCATGCAGAATGATGACGTGTCTGCGCAAGCGGACCACCGTTTGATAACAGAGACCGGACCGGCGCGTCTGGTCGCCGAGCTTGCGGAACCTGTTTTGCAGGATCTGGGGTTGCGGCTTGTGCGTGTCCGCATTACCGGCCAGAACAACTGCACGGTGCAACTGATGGCAGAGCGCCCCGACGGTACCTTGACGATCCGGGAGTGTGAACGCATCAGCCGGGAATTGTCTCCGGTGCTCGACGTCAATGACCCGTTTCCCGGAGAGTATGTCCTGGAAGTGTCGTCACCTGGCATCGACAGGCCTCTGGTCCGGGCGGGTGATTTCGAACGTTGGGCAGGGTATGAGGCCAAGATCGAATTGGCCGAGTTGCTCGCCGGTCGCCGCAAGTTTCGTGGCGTTCTGGAAGGCTGTACAGATGGCGAAGTACGACTCTATTTTGACGAGAAGACCGGCGACGGCCCGGTACTGATCGGATTGCCGCTGGATCTGATCGCCGATGCGCGGCTGGTCTTGTCGGACAGTTTGATAAAAGAATCATTGCGGGCATCGCGGAAACCGAAATCGGGCGATGACGGCGAACCGGAAACAGACGAACACTAGAGAACCAATCGGAGTGAATTCATGTCGCAGACAGCGGTAAGCGCCAACAGACTCGAATTGTTGCAAATCGCCGATTCAGTAGCGCGCGAAAAGTCGATCGACCGCGAAGTTGTCATTGAGGCCATGGAGGACGCGATTCAGCGGGCCGCCCGGTCGCGGTATGGCAGCGAAAACGAAATCCGTGCGGAAATCGACGCCAGCACGGGCGAAATTCGTCTCGTGCGCCTGCTCGAAGTGGTCGAGACGGTGGACATTGAGGCGATCCAGATTGGAATTGAAGCCGCCAGGGCGCGCAACCCGGAGGCTCAAATTGGCGATTTCATTTCCGAACCCCTGCCGCCGGTTGATTTTGGGCGCATTGCCGCCCAGAACGCCAAACAGGTGATCGTTCAGAAGGTTCGCGACGCAGAACGCGAGCGCCAGTTTGAAGAATTCAAGGATCGCATCGGCGATATCGTTCATGGCATCGTAAAACGCGTAGAGTACGGCAACATCATCGTCGATCTGGGCCGGGGCGAAGCCATTGTGCGCCGGGATGAGTCGTTACCGCGGGAAAGCTTCCGTAATGGCGACCGGATCAGGGCCTATGTCTACGACGTACGCCGCGAACCACGCGGCCCGCAGATCTTCCTGTCGCGGACCCATCCCGAATTCATGGCCAAGCTGTTCGGTCAGGAAGTTCCGGAAATCTACGACAACGTCATCGAGATCATGTCGGTTGCCCGCGACCCGGGCAGCCGGGCCAAGATTGCGGTTTTGTCCAAGGACAGCTCGATCGATCCGGTAGGCGCCTGCGTCGGCATGCGCGGCAGCCGTGTGCAAGCGGTTGTCAATGAGCTCCAGGGCGAGAAGATCGACATCATCCAGTGGTCACCGGATGCCGCGACTTTCATCGTCAACGGTCTGGCACCCGCCGAAGTGGTCAAGGTCGTGATCGACGAAGACGCCGAGCGCATCGAGGTCGTCGTACCTGACGATCAGCTGTCTCTGGCGATCGGCCGCCGAGGCCAGAACGTCCGTCTGGCCTCGCAGCTTACTGGCTGGGACATCGATATCATGACCGAGGCGGATGAATCCGAGCGCCGTCAGGCCGAGTTCACCCAGCGCAGTGAGGCTTTTGCCAAGGCACTGGATGTCGATGAAATGATCGCACAGCTCCTGGCGTCTGAAGGCTTCAGCACGATTGATGAGGTTGCTTACGTCCCGATCGAGGAAATCGCCGATATTGATGGTTTCGATGAGGAAACCGCACAGGAAATCCAGGTCCGTGCCCAGGAGCATCTCGAACGCCTCGACGTCGAACTCTCCGAACGGCGTAAAGAACTCAATGTTTCCGATGAACTTACCGAGATAAACGGCGTCACGACCGCCATGCTGGTGGCTTTTGGCGAGAATGACGTCAAGAACATGGAAGACCTTGCCGGTTGTGCAACCGACGATCTGACGGGCTGGGTAGAGCGCAAGGATGGAGAATCGAAGCGGTTTCCGGGCTTCCTTGACGGTCTCGATGTTAGCGCCGTTGACGCTGAAGCCATGATCATGACAGCCCGTGTCAAGGCCGGATGGATTACGGAAGAAGACCTGATGCCTGCCGCGGAAGAGGTTGAAGAAGCCGATGAAGAGGGCACGGAAGAAGTTTCCGACGGTGAAACCGAAGAGCCTGGCGAAGATGCCCAGGTTTGAGTCACGACCTGAAGTGGAGAACGCGAATTGGAGAGAACCTGCATAGTCACACGACAGGTACAGCCCAGCGAGTCGATGATCCGATTTGTGCTGGATCCTGGTGCGCGGGTCGTGCCGGACTTGAAGGAAAATCTTCCCGGTCGCGGTGTATGGGTCGGAACCAATTCGCAAAGAGTTGCCAAGGCAATTGAGAAGGGCCTGTTTTCGAAAGCGTTCCGTGCCGCAGCGTCGGCAGACACCGATCTCGTGACGATGATCGGAGACCTCCTGTCACGTCGAGCTCTCGATTATCTCGGGTTCGCCAATCGGGCGGGCTTGGTGATAACAGGCTTTGCCAAAGTCAGCGCAGTACTTCAAAAAGGTAAGGCCAGTGTCCTGATAGAAGCCGGTGACGCCTCCGAGGACGGTCGAAAAAAACTGAGAGCAAAGTTCCTGAAACAGACGCCGACACCAGATGCGTCTGCGGAAACGGGGCCAAGAATTGTAAGTAGTTTTAAAAGTGAGCAATTGAGCTTGGCATTAGGGCGTACAAATGTGGTACATGCTGCGTTAACAACCGGTCGTTTGGCCGAAGAGTATCTCCTGGCGTCACGTCGTTACGAAGCCTATTGGGATCAGCAGGACTGATTTTGGGTCGATAGATATCAGGATGCCGGCCAAATCTGCCGGGAAAAGCGAAAGTAGATGGAATGAGCGAAACCAAGGACACAGACGAAAACAAGTCCGCAGGATCCGGTGGCAAGACATTGAGTCTTCGACGCACCGTCGAGTCCGGACATGTTCGTCAGAATTTTTCGCATGGTCGATCGAAATCCGTTCTCGTTGAGAAGAAACGGAAACGGACGGTCGGGGCCCCGGGTCAAGCAGCAGAGGCGCCTGCGGTCGAAGTCAAGACCACACGCAAGAAGGTTGAGAAACCAGCGCCAAAACCTGCCGCCGCAAAACCTCGTCCACAAAACGAAAGTCGGCCGGGCGTTGTGTTGCGCACCCTGACGGAAGAAGAAAAGGACGCCCGTGCGCGTGCCGTAGAACTGGCGCGCGGCCGTGAGGCAGAAGAACGCAAACACGCTGAGGAAGAAAAAGTACGCCGGGCCTCCGAAGAGGACTCCCAGCGTATTGCCCGCGAAGCCGCCGAAGCAAAGCAGGCCGAAGAAGAACGCGTCAAGGCTGAGGAAGAAACCGCCCGCATCAAGGCGGAAGAGGAAGCGGCCCGCCAGCTTGAGATGGATGAGAAGCCGAAATCCGACATCAAACCGGCGCCGACGAAGCCGCTGGAAACCGCCCGTCCCCGCAAAGGCAAGGACGACGCCAAGCCGGCACCGTCCCGCAAGGCCGATCAGCCTCGCCGTGTTGGCCGCCTGACGATTGCCAAGGCGCTCGACGATGCGCCGCGCCAACGCAGTCTTGCCTCAATACGCCGCCGCCGCGAACGCGAGCGCCAAGCCGCAACCGGATCGAACGAACCCGCGCTGAAAATTTCCCGCGATGTCGTAATCCCTGAAGTGATAACCATTCAGGAGCTGGCCAACCGCATGGCCGAGCGTTCTGTTGACGTGATCAAGCTCCTCATGAAGCAGGGCCAGATGTTCAAGATCAACGACATCATCGACACCGACACCGCACAATTGGTTGTTGAAGAAATGGGCCACACGGCCCGCCGCGTGTCTGAGTCCGATGTCGAAGAAGGCATCATGGGTGAAGAGGATGCTGACGAGGATCTGCAGTCGAGAGCACCTGTCGTCACGGTGATGGGACATGTGGACCACGGCAAGACGTCCCTCCTGGACGCCATGCGCGATGCCAATGTGGTGTCGGGCGAAGCCGGCGGCATCACGCAGCACATCGGTGCCTACCAGGTCCAACTCGAGGACGGCAACCTGATCACATTTCTTGACACGCCGGGTCACGAGGCCTTCACGGCCATGCGGGCCCGCGGTGCCAAGGCAACCGATATTGTCATCCTGGTCGTGGCCGGGGACGACGGTGTCATGCCTCAGACCATTGAAGCGATCAAACATGCCAAGGCAGCCGAAGTGCCGATGATCATTGCGATCAACAAGATGGACAAGCCCGATGTGGATGCGTCCAGGGTTCGCAACGAATTGCTCCAGCACGAGGTCTTCCCGGAAAGCCTGGGCGGCGAAGTGCTTGAGGTTGAGGTCTCGGCCCTGGAGAAGACCAACCTCGACAAACTGCGCGAGCTGATCATCCTTCAATCCGAACTCCTCGAATTGAAGGCCAATCCGGACAGGTCTGCCGACGGCATCGTCATTGAGGCAAAGCTGGACCGTGGCCGTGGTCCTGTCGCGACCGTTCTGATTCAACGCGGAACGCTGCGCGTCGGCGACGTCTTCGTGGCCGGTGCTGAATCGGGCCGTGTGCGCGCACTGATCAATGACAAGGGCGAGAACATTGAAGAAGCGGGTCCTTCGGTGCCTGTCGAAGTTCTTGGACTGAACGGCGCCCCGGAGGCCGGCGATCAGTTTGCTGTTGTCGACAACGAAAGCCGCGCCAGGGAAATCACCGACTATCGTCAGCGCAAACGGCGCGACATGCGCGGTGCGCCTGTTGCCCGCAGTTCGCTGGAACAGATGATGAGCCAGCTTCAGGACTCCGGCCGCAAGGAATCGCCGATTTTGGTGAAAGCCGACGTTCAGGGTTCAGCGGAGGCCATTGTTGGCGCCGTCGAAAAACTGAATACCGACGAGGTTGCCTGCCGGGTCATCCATTCCGGCGTTGGCGGTATTACGGAATCCGACGTGGCACTTGCCTCGGCCACGAAGGCGCCGATCATCGGCTTCAATGTCCGCGCCAACCAGCAGGCCCGCCAGGCGGCGGAACAGGAAGGCATTGAAATCCGTTATTACAATGTCATCTATAACCTGGTTGACGACATCAAGGCGGCAATGTCCGGTCTGCTTGACCCGACCCTGCGCGAAGACTTCCTCGGCAATGCCGAAATTCTGGAAGTATTCAATGTGTCCAAGGTTGGCAAGGTAGCCGGGTGTCGCGTGACGGAAGGCAATGTGAAACGCGGCGCGCAGGTCAGGTTGATTCGCGACAATGTCGTGATCCACGAAGGCAAGCTGTCGACGCTCAAACGCTTCAAGGATGAAGTCAAGGAAGTGGCGTCGGGTCAGGAATGCGGCATGGCATTCGAAAACTACCAGGATCTGAAAGCTGGCGATGTGATCGAGTGCTTTGATGTCGAGGAAGTGGCGCGCACCCTCTAAGAGGGTCGCGACGCCCGGAATTTGAGCCATGTCTAACAGAAGCGGCCGTTCGCCGAGCCAACGGCAATTGCGGGTTGGTGAATTATTGCGCCATTCCCTCTCGGGAATATTGGCACGCGGCGAGATCCAGGATCCGGAACTCGAACGCTGTGCGGTCACTGTGCTTGAAGTTTCCACAAGTCCCGACTTGCGCAACGCGACAGCCTACGTAATGCCCCTCGGCGGCGAACGCAAGGAAGAGGTTCTGGAAGCCCTTAACCGATCGACCAAGTATATCCGCGGTCAACTTGCCCGTTCGGTCCAGCTCAAATACATGCCTCAACTGACGTTCAAAATTGACTCGTCATTTGACTATTCCGCAAATGTCGACCGTCTGCTGCATGACCCCAGGGTCAAGAGGGACCTTGTGGATGAGCAAGAAACACTTCCCGACGAACACGACGCCAAGTGAGTTTTCCTGATGGGACGCAAACGCAAAGGCGATCCGGTGCATGGCTGGGTGGTTCTGGACAAGCCGTATGAGATGACATCGACCCAGGCGGTTGGTGCGGTCAAACGGATATTCAATGCCCAGAAGGCCGGACATGGTGGAACCCTTGATCCCCTTGCCACCGGCCTGTTGCCGATTGCTCTGGGTGAGGCGACCAAAACCGTATCGTTTGTCATGGACGGGGCCAAGACCTATCGGTTCACGGTGCGTTGGGGGCTTGAGACCGACACCGATGATCGTGAGGGGCAGGTCACCAATACGTCTGAGAATCGCCCGGAAGAACAAGATGTTAAGAACATTCTGGAACGCTTCACCGGCGCGGTGATGCAGGTTCCGCCGCAGTATTCTGCCATCAAGGTCTCCGGTGAGAGAGCCTACGACAAGGCCCGTGACGGCGACGTGTTTGCGCTCGAGGCGCGCGAAATTCAGATCGATGATCTGGCTCTGGTCGAAACCCTCGGGGCAGACGAAACGGTCTTTGAAATAGCCTGCGGAAAGGGCACATATGTGCGTGCATTGGCACGCGATATGGGCCGCGAACTGGGTTGTTACGGACATGTCAGCGCGCTGCGCCGAACCAGGGTTGGACCCTTCCGTGACAGCGACATGATTTCGCTGGATAAATTGGAAGACTTGCGTCATATTGGCGCCGGCCAGGCCTGCCTGGCTGAAATACTTTGCTCCATGGAGACCGCGCTGGACGACATCCCGGCGTTGGCCGTAAGTGGCGCAGAGGCGGCCCGTCTGAAAAACGGACAGGCCATTGTTCTGCTTGGACGGGATGCCCCCATTTTTCACGGCACGGTTTTGGTAGCTTCCGGAGGTTATCCGGTGGCGCTTGCCGAGGTGAAGCAGGGAGCACTCCACCCCAAGCGTGTATTCAACCTCTCCGGCTAAAACCGGACAACATTGGAGTGATTGATGTCGATTACCGCAGAGCGCAAAGGCGAACTCATCGGCGAATTCGCCACAAACAAGGGTGACACTGGTTCACCTGAAGTACAGGTTTCGATTCTGACCGAACGGATCAAGAATCTGACCGAACATTTCAAAACACATGCCAAAGATAATCATTCCCGGCGCGGACTGCTTAAGATGGTCAGCCAGCGTCGTCGTCTTCTTGACTATGTCAAGTCAAGGGACGTGGCACGTTATCAGGACCTGATTAAGCGTCTGGGAATCCGTCGTTAGATCAAATCAAGACCGGTACGGTCCAGCGGGGTCGTACCGGCAACTTAAGGAAGATATTCGGCAATGGGGTCGGATGTCCAATATGCGCCTCATTTTGAAGCTCCGTGGTGACCGGAAAAACCGGCGATGCGCACGGCATGAGGCAGTACAGGAAAAATTGAATGTTTACGATACATCGCGAAGAAATCACGTGGGGCGGAAGGCCGCTGGTGATTGAAACAGGTAAGATTGCCCGCCAGGCGGACGGTGCAGTCTTGGTCACTTATGGTGACACCACGGTACTGGCAACAGCTGTTGCCGAGCGCCAGCCCAAGCCCGGCTTGGACTTCTTTCCGCTGACAGTGAATTACCAGGAAAAGACCTATGCGGCGGGCAAGATCCCCGGCGGTTTTTTCAAGCGTGAGGGACGCCCGTCCGAGAAGGAAACCCTGGTTTGCCGTCTGATCGACAGGCCGATCCGTCCGCTTTTTGCCAAGGGCTTCAAGAACGAAACCCAGATCATCGCCACCGTGCTCAGCCATGACATGGAAAACGATCCCGATATTGCAGCCTTGGTTGCGGTCTCGGCAGCCCTCACTATTTCCGGCATCCCTTTCATGGGCCCGATCGGGGCAGCCCGTGTCGGTTACATTGACGGCGAGTACGTTCTCAACCCGATGATCGACCAGATGGCCGACAGCGCCCTCGACCTGGTGGTTGCCGGGACCGGCGATGCCGTTCTGATGGTCGAATCGGAAGCCCAGGAGCTTGCCGAAGAAATCATGCTCGGCGCCGTCATGTTCGGCCACGCCCAGTTCCAGCCGGTCATCGAAGCCATCATCGGCCTGGCTGAAAAGTGTGCCAAGGAGCCTCGTCCCGTCGAGTTGCCGGACCTTTCAAACATTGAAACCCGCGTCCGCTCAATTGCGGAAGCCGATTTGCGGACCGCTTATGCGGAAGCCCAGAAGTCGACACGCCAGGACATGGTCTCAGCCGCCCGCGACAAGGTCTATGCCGAGTTGTGCGCCGAAGACAGCGATCAGGCCGAAGACCGTCAGCAGGTTGGCCAGTGTTTCAAATCCGTGGAAAAGGACATCGTCCGCAACTCGATTCTGGACACCAGCCTTCGTATCGATGGCCGTGACCTGAAGACCGTGCGCCCGATCGTTTCCGAAGTGGGTCTTCTGCCCCGCGCTCACGGTACGGCCCTGTTTACCCGCGGCGAGACCCAGGCCCTCGTGGTGGCGACCCTCGGAACCGGTGAAGACGAGCAGTTCGTCGATGCCCTGGAGGGAACCTACAAGGAGTCGTTCCTGCTGCACTACAACTTCCCGCCCTATTCGGTTGGCGAAACCGGCCGTGTCGGCTTTACCGGCCGCCGCGAAATCGGTCACGGCAAGCTTGCCTGGCGCGCGGTTCGTCCGGTCCTGCCGGCAAAGGAAGATTTCCCCTACACCATGCGGGTTGTCTCCGAAATCACCGAATCCAACGGATCGTCTTCAATGGCAACAGTGTGCGGAACCTCGCTCGCTCTGATGGATGCCGGGGTACCGCTCAAGCGACCGGTGGCGGGCATTGCCATGGGTCTGATCAAGGAAGACGAGCGCTTCGCCGTATTGTCCGATATCCTCGGTGACGAAGATCATCTGGGCGACATGGATTTCAAGGTGGCCGGATCGGATCAGGGTATCACATCGCTCCAGATGGACATCAAGATCACCGGCATTACCCAGGAAATCATGCAGATTGCCCTGGATCAGGCCAAGGGTGGCCGGATGCATATCCTTGGCGAGATGGCCAAGGCTCTGACCGAAGGGCGTCCCGAGATGGGCGAATATGCTCCGCGGATCGAGCAGGTCAGCATTCCTGTCGACAAGATCCGTGACGTCATCGGTTCCGGTGGTAAGGTCATCCGTCAGATCGTCGAGGAAACCGGCGCCAAGGTCGATATCTCCGACGACGGCACGATCAAGGTGGCGTCGAGCGACGCCGCATCGATCAAGGCGGCCCTCGACTGGATTCATTCCATTGTCGCTGAACCTGAAGTCGGCGTGATCTACACCGGCAAGGTGGTTAAGGTCATGGACTTCGGCGCTTTCGTGAACTTCTTCGGACAACGCGACGGCCTCGTGCACATTTCCCAACTCGCG
This sequence comes from Hyphomicrobiales bacterium, assembly GCA_021775835.1. The sequence continues at coordinate 10,718 of JAJFHC010000146.1, forward strand.
GACCATCGGGTTGCCAAGGTCACGGACGTCGTCAACGAAGGCGACAGCGTGAAGGTCAAGTTGATGGGCTTTGACGACCGCGGCAAGGTTCGCCTTTCCATGAAAGTCGTCGACCAGGAAACTGGTGAGGAAGTCAAAGCCGAAGAAGCGGCTGACTAAACGCCACAGCAGATATTCCGGAAACTAAGAAAGGCGTGCCCAAACCGGGCGCGCCTTTTCCATGTTGGGGGGATCAGGGGGATTTTGGACGCCTGCGCCACTCACTTCGACATATTAACAGTGATAGCGTGTGGATTCTCGCCTACACCTTTGGCATGGCCAAGAATGACGACTGGAGTGTGAATCAAAAACCGCGATCCGGACCCCGATCACTCGGTCAAATTATTGGTCAAGCAGAGGGATCACGCAGACCGTGACTCTCACCAAAGTCTACTGAGCAGCGTCCCGCAACTCGACCGACTCTTCACCGTTTTCTTCACGCAGGTCTTCCGGCCTTGGCGTGGAAATGATGTTGTATCCGGAATCGACAAAATGGGTTTCTCCGGTTACCCCACCTGAGAGGTCACTCAGCAAATAGAGGCCTGCACCGCCGATTTCGTCGAGCGTTACCGTGCGCCTCAGCGGCGAGTGGCGTTTCTGAAAATTGAACATCGCCCGCGCATCGCTGATGCCCGCACCTGCGAGCGTCCGCATGGGACCAGCCGAAATCGAGTTGACCCTGATGCCTGACGGACCGTAATCGGAGGCCAGATAACGCACACTCGATTCAAGAGCGGCCTTGGCAACACCCATGACGTTGTAGTTGGGCATGACCCGGGTAGAGCCACCATAGGTGAGCGTGATGATCGATCCGCCTTCAGGCATCATTGCCGCAGCCTGCCGCGCGACTTCGGTGAAGGAGAAACACGATATAATCATTGTACGGACGAAATTGTTTCGGGTCGTGTCTGCATATTTACCCTTGAGTTCGTTCTTCTCCGAGTAAGCCACCGCATGGACCAGGAAGTCAATCGAGCCCCATTCGTCTTTCAAACGGTCAAAGACGGCGGCAACGCTGGCCACATCCTCCACATCGCAGGGCACGACAATATGACTGCCGACGGACTCAGCAAGCGGGGCAACCCGGCGCCCAAAAGCTTCTCCCTGGTAGGTAAAGGCCAGTTCAGCGCCGTGATCCGCCAGGGTCTTGGCGATGCCCCAGGCGATCGAATGATCGTTTGCCACGCCCATGATCAGGCCACGCTTGCCGTGCATCAGGGAGCTCTTTGCCGCAGACTCGTTCGTTGAGTGGTTTTCAGACATATCGTTTACTCAGACTTCCCCACCAAAAATATCAATCCGTTGTCGCAAATCCGGTATGGACCGCGTTAGCCAAAACAAGGACTCAGGCGTCATAACGCTTCATGACAAGCGTAGCGTTGGTGCCGCCGAAACCGAAGCTGTTCGACATGACACAGTTAAGATCCACATTGTCGCGGCGTTCCCGGACAATCGGCATATCCGCCAGTTCCGGGTCCACTTCCTCAATGTTGGCCGACTCGCAGATGAAGCCGTTCTTCATCATCAGAAGCGAATAAATCGCCTCCTGCACGCCGGCCGCACCGAGCGAATGTCCGGTCAGTGACTTTGTCGCGCTCAGCGGCGGTACATCACTGCCGAATACTTCCCGCAGGGCTTCGACTTCCCGGCTGTCCCCGATCGGTGTCGATGTGGCATGCGGATTAACGTAATCGATCGGACAATCAACGGTCTCCAATGCCATGCGCATGCACCGGGCCGCGCCCTCGCCGGACGGCTGCACCATGTCGAAGCCGTCGGATGTGGCGCCATAGCCCGCAATTTCACCGTAAATCTTGGCGCCTCTAGCCTTGGCATGCTCCAGCTCTTCAAGCACGAGAACACCGGCGCCACCGGCGATGATGAAACCGTCGCGGTTGATGTCGTAGGCCCGACTTGCCTTGGTCGGTGTGTCGTTGAAATGCGATGACATGGCGCCCATGGCGTCAAACAGAACCGACAAGGTCCAGTCCAGCTCCTCGCCGCCGCCCGCGAACATCACATCTTGCTTGTTCCACTGGATCATTTCAGCAGCATTGCCGATGCAGTGATTCGACGTGGCACACGCCGACGAGATCGAATAGTTGATGCCCTTGATCTTGAATGGCGTCGCAAGTGTCGCCGAATTTGTGCTCGACATCGCCTTGGGCACGGCAAACGGTCCGACTCTCTTCGGCCCGCGCTCCCGGGTTACATCGGCGCTCTCGACAATCGCGCGCGTCGAAGGTCCACCTGAACCCATGATCAGACCGGTCCGCTCGTGCGAAACCACATTCTCTTCGAGACCGGAATCGGAGATGGCCTGCTGCATGGAAATGTAGTTCCACGCAGCACCGTCGCCCATAAAGCGGCGCTCCTTGCGGTCCAGAACGTCCTCCGGGTTGAGGTCGGGGGCACCGTGAACCTGGCACCGGAACCCCAGTCGCTCATAGTCGTCCGCCTTGACCAGTCCGGACTTGGCTTCCCGCAGGGATGCCAGTACCTCCTGAGCATTGTTGCCAATACTGGATACGATTCCCATCCCCGTGATTACAACGCGCCGCATGGCGTCCTCACTTTGTCTCAAATTCAAGGCGGTTCGTGTCAGCCATTATCGTCCGTAAACAAACCAACCCGCAAATCACTCGTCCGGTAAACGACTTCTCCGTCAGCCCTGAGTGTGCCATCGCCAATTCCCAGCACCAAACGACGGTTTATCACGCGTTTCAAGTCAACAATATACTCAACCTTTGAGATCTTGGGTGTCACCATACCGGTGAGCTTCACCTCTCCGACCGCAATGGCCCGTCCTCGTCCTTGCGCGCCTAGCCAGCCGAGATAGAATCCTGTCATCTGCCAAAGCGCATCAAGCCCCAGGCATCCTGGCATGACCGGATCGCCCTGGAAATGGCAAGCGAAGAACCAGAGGTCCGGATTGATATCGAACTCGGCGACGACTTGTCCTTTGCCGTGTTCACCGCCGTCTTCGCTGATGTGTGTAATTCTGTCGAACATCAGCATTGGCGGTAATGGAAGCTGGGCGTTACCGGGACCAAACAACTCACCCCTGCCGCATGCCAATAATTCTTCGTAGTCAAAACTGGATTTACGTTGCGTCATGAATTCGACGTCTCATTTCAACGGGCTCGAGAGGCCCTCGTTAGCTGCATTATGCCGTGGCGCATACCAGACACGCTTCCTATCATATTGCGCGCGCGAGACAAAGGAGAATACCAGCCCGCGGCCTCATGGATTGAGGAATCCCGGGGCATTAACGGTCCTGCGACAAATTTGAACACCCAATTGCGAACCATTTGCAATAACGGTATATTGCACCGTTGAATTTGATGGCATGAATGGAATTGCCCGATGAACACTCTTGATGTAGCCAGAAAACTGAGGGATGCCGGCTTGCGGCCCACGCGCCAGCGCGTCAGTTTAGCAGACCTGCTTTTCCGGGAAGGCGACCGGCATGTCACGGCAGAAAAACTTCATGAGGAAGCCGCCCGTGACGATGTTCGTGTGTCGCTCGCGACGGTGTACAACACGCTCAACCAGTTCACCCAGGCAGGACTGTTGCGTGAGGTCGCGATCGAGGGCTCAAAGACATACTTCGATACCAACACGAGCAGCCACCATCATTTCTACGTTGAGAAGACGGGCGAGTTGTTTGACATCGATGGCGGGATTAGCCTGGCTCAGACACCACAAGCTCCTGACGGCATGGAAATATCGCGCATCGACGTGATTGTAAGGCTTTCAGAGAAACACTAACCGAATCCGCCGTCCCATAATTGCCCAAGAACGGCACGGTACTATGCTGGCGTGTCAGCTGATCTTTTCGTTGGGATAGATACCCCAAAGCAGTTCCTGGCTGATCCACCCGCTAAAACCCGACGCCGAAAACTGGCACCACTGTCCATTGCATTCGGCCACGGTACCCAGAACACCAGCCTCCATGGATACCACCGGTTCGCCTGTTGCTGCAGGCGTATCCATCAGCGATATCCGTGTGCCCTTGCGCCACGGTGCAATCAGCGCCGTTCTCTCGCCTGACAGCAGACTGTGATAGACCCAGCCCTCTTCGCCGTCGCTGTCGCGGATGCGCCGCCAGTGTTCGAATTCGGCAACGACCTCGACCGGCAGGCCCTTTCTCGAGTAGACCCAAACCACATGATGTTTCGTGCTCGGACCGATGCGAACATTGGCGCGGCCGGCTTTCAGGCTGACAAACCGGGGAACTGGGAATCCGCTGGCCCCTTTGATCAAAGGCAGACTTGCGTCGGCTGTTACGGATTTCTTGTCGATCTGCGCGGTCGCGATCTCCCGAGGCAACAGCACAGCCGCAGCCATGGCGGCCAGCACCACGATAAAAATTCCAGGAAAAGCAAATCGCTTAAGATCGAGTTTTTTTGACGCCATTTTGTATACGCATTTACTATCTGAAGGAGTTGTTTGACAACCCTTCTGTAATTGACACACTACTATGGAACCGGCCGCCGACACGAAGGGTCGGACCGTGCAAGGCCCACTGTGTTCCACCTTTCGTCTGATACGCGCGACGAAATTAGTTTACTACCCCCGGAGGAACACTTAAAGAGTGTCCGTCTTTTCGGTTAATCGAGCCTTAAGCGCCGAGTTTGGGAGGAGTCATGACGACGAGCAAGCCCCTGGTCATCGTGACCCGGAAATTGCCTGACAT
>JAJFHC010000147.1 GCA_021775835.1 Hyphomicrobiales bacterium
CTTTCCGGCCAGATCAGGTGGGTAACATCGTCGATGCCCATGGTCTCCGGCGATGTCGCCCGATTGCTGAGTTCAAGATACTTGGCAAAAATCCTGTTTTGGTTGCCCGGTTTCCACTTGTCCGCCTGTGAGATGTTGGGCTGCACGATACGAATGTGTACCTTGTCAACGGCGGAGACCACGGCGTCAGACAGCCGCAGATAACCGAATACCGCAAGGCCCGTGACGGTGATGAACATGACAGCCGGCCCAAGCCCGCGCTTTGCCAGTACCGGGCGTTCCTGCACGTAGTCGTCGGCGAGTGTTGCCGGTGCTGCTGAAAACAAGACGACCAGAAAACAAAGCCCATAAATGCCCCACAAGGAGGCTGATTGAATCATCAGATCGGATGGTGCAAGAGCGTAGCCGATTGCATTCCAGGGAAACCCGGTCAAGACATGACCGCGGACCCACTCCATGGTCGCCCAGGCAGCAGCGAGCGCACAGATCCGTCCAAACCCCGGCGACCAGAACAGCATGGCCAAAGCACAGGCAGCCCCGGTGAAAAGTGCCAAGAATGCAGGAAACAACGACAGGACAAAGGGTAGCATCCAGGCAAAGCGCTGGGCATCGACCAGAAAGGCTTCGCCGACCCAGTGCAATCCAACAAGAAAGTATCCGAATCCGAAACACCAGCCGATAATCGTCGCTGACCAAATCGCAGCGATAGGGCGACCCGGTTCACCGACGGCTCCGTCAAGGAGCCACACAAGCACCGGGAAAGAGACAAAGAGTACCGGAATGAAACCATAAGGGGCCATGGCAAGGGCTGCTGCCGCGCCGGCCAGAACCGCCACGAGTGCCCTCCGCCATCCCCAAAGGATGACTATTTTCAACGCAATTGTCCGCATCCGCTCCGCCGCCGCAAATGATCGGACTCGTTATACCCTGCTGTCGCAAAGGTGCAAATCAGCCATTGTTTTGCCTTCGCACCGGCCGCGGCTTTGATCGCGCGAATGCTCTCAGTCAGTGGGTGTTGCGGTGTCCGATGCAGCAGGTTTCTGCTGTCGGATTGTCACATCGTTGATGTCTTTGGGCACAAGGTGTATCCGCAGTTTCTTCAGTCTGCGGGCGTCGCCCTCCTGGACCTCAAACTCGATTCCTGACTCATGGCGAATCAATTCGCCACGCACAGGCACGCGGCCAACCATGGAAAAAACCAGACCACCAAGGGTATCGACGTCTTCTTCACGATCGGAAGGCACGACTTCAAAACCGAGTTTTTCTTCAAGCTCCTCGATCGACAACCGAGCATCCACGTCATAACCGTTTTCGGTTTCGATTATGAGCGGACTGTCGTCGGTATCGTGTTCGTCCTCGATGTCGCCGACGATTTCTTCCACCAAATCTTCGATCGACACCAAACCGTCGGTTCCACCATATTCATCGATTACCACCGCCATATGGATCCGGGTCGTCTGCATTTTCGCGAGAAGATCAATGGCCGGCATGGACGGCGGCACAAACAGCACTTCGCGTCGTATGCGAGCTTCGGATAGCAACTTGGAGAGATCGACTTTCGACATGTCCGGTCCCGACGAGGGTTTGGTTCCCGCTGGCCGGTTTTGGGCCTTAACCGGAGCTTTTTCGGTGTCCTGGCCATTCTTGGTGGCTTTACGTGATCGGGTTTTTCCTGTCGCCGAGGTTGTCATCCATCCCATCACATCCTTGATGTGCACCATGCCGACCGGATCGTCGAGAGTGTCATCGAAGACCGGCAGTCTGGAGTGCCCGGCATCCCTGAATATCGTAATCAGTTCGCTGATGGATATCGTTTGATCGACGGCGACAATGTCGGCACGGGGCACCATGACGTCTTCAACCCGCAGGGCGCCAAATTCCAGGATATTGTGCAGCATGGAACGTTCTTCGGGTGTGAACGAATCTTTTGATGAATCGTGCTGCTCGATGACATCTTCGAGACTTTCCCTGAGGCTGGTGTCGCCATTGTCTGAAAAAACCGCCTTTAGTCGGGTCCAGGCCCGGCCGACGCCGCTCGAGTGTGAGCGCGGCGTATCAGCGTTTCGGTCAGTGCTCTTCTGAGAGCCCGGGTCGCTCATTTATCCGTATGTCCTGTCTGTTTCTCTGCGCTTTTAAGGATGCGTGTCATTGTAAGGATCGGCCACTCCAAGACTGGACAGAATATCAGTTTCGAGCGCTTCCATGTCCTCTGCCTGCTTGTTGGTTTCGTGATCATAACCGAATAGATGAAGAAAACCGTGAACAATCAGATGACGAAGATGATCCGGCAGAACCTTGTCCTGATCAAGCGATTCACGCAAGACTGTCTGATAGGACAAAACAATGTCGCCGAGCATGACAGCGTCACCGGCACCTTCACCTTGAGTCCAGAGTGGAAAGGACAGGACGTTGGTCGGCTTGTCCATGTTTCTGTAGTCACGATTGAGTTCCCGGATTGTGTCGTCGTCGACAAAGGCCAGACTCAATTCCGCGCCCGCGGGCAAGGTCTCCGCGACGGCAGGCAGACAGGCATCGACCGCAAACCGGGCAAGCGACTCGAGATCCGGTATCGTGTTCCACTCATCGAAATCGATCGAAATATCGACCTGCATGGCAGGATGGCCTTTCCAAACCGTCCAAAAAACTCAGAGCGCGTGGCCGTGGACACCGTCGTAGGCCCGCACTATTTTTGCAACCAGGTGATGACGAACAACATCTGTGTCCGTGAACGTTACCCTTCCAATCTCGTCAACCGACTTCAGGATCGAAAATGCTTCGACCAGACCGGATACCTGGCCCTTTGGAAGATCGATCTGGGTCGGGTCGCCAGTCACTGCCATGCGGCTGTTTTCTCCAAGCCGGGTCAGAAACATCTTCATCTGCATGGATGTACAGTTCTGCGCTTCATCGAGAATGATGAACGAGTGGGCGAGCGTGCGTCCGCGCATGAACGCCAACGGTGCGATTTCGATGGTGCCTTCTTCTAGGTCGCGGTTGACCTGGTTGCCGGGCAACATGTCATAGAGGGCGTCATATAGCGGGCGCAGGTACGGATCGACCTTTTCCTTCATGTCCCCGGGCAGGAACCCGAGCCGTTCGCCAGCTTCGACAGCCGGACGCGACAGGATGATCTTGTCCACTTCGCCTGCCGCCAGTGCGGCAGCGGCAACAGCCACGGCCAGATAGGTCTTGCCGGTGCCGGCCGGGCCCACACCAAACGTCAACTCATGGTTCTGGAGTGCGTGAATGTAGTCGTGCTGTTTGGGCGAACGGGGCGAGATCGTCCGGCGTTTGGTCCGGATGACGACGTCTTCCTTGCTTCCCGTGGTGCGTGTTGCCGATTGCGGCATGGTATTCATGCGAATGGATCCGTCTACTTCGCCGGGACCAATGTCGATACCCTGCTTGATACGTTCATAGATTTCGTCAAGCACCTTGCGGGCACTGCGGCAGGCTTCAGGCGGGCCGTTGAGCGCCACGTGATTGCCTCGAGGTGTAGCTTCGATGCCAAGTCGATCTTCAAGAAGGGCAAGATGCTGGTCGTGTTCGCCGAACAGTTGCGACAACAGCCTGTTATCCTCGAAGGCAACGATCAGCGTGTCCTTCGATGCCTTTGACCGCTCGCCACTACCCTGCGAATTGCCGGAAGCGGACTCCGTGCTCAATAAACCGGCTCCTCTCGCCTGTGATCATCTCCGGACTCGACGGTCGCTACCGTAAAATCAGTGACAGGAAATGACTTTGTGGTCAAACTTGCCGACAGACTGTTGGGTCCGGCAGCCTGAACCGTAACGTGGGCGATATCACCAATCAGGTCACTGGCGGCATCCACATGGACGGCTTGCAGGTAAGCCGAACGGCCAACCAGTTGACCCTCGCGGCGTCCGGGTTTTTCGAGCAACACGGGAATGGTCTTGCCTACAGTGGCGGTGTTGAACGTCATTTGCTGTTCATTGAGCAACTTCTGCAAAGTTGCAAGACGTTCGGATTTCGCCTCTTCGGGGACCTGGTTGTCCATACCCGCGGCCGGTGTTCCCGGCCGCGGGCTGTACTTGAATGAATAAGCCTGGGCAAAGGTCACGTCCCGGACGAGCTGCAGTGTCGCCTCGAAGTCGGCTTCGGATTCACCTGGAAAACCGACAATGAAGTCAGATGACAGGGCGAGGTCCGGTCTGGCAACGCGCAGGCGGTCAACAATATCCCGGTACTCGCTTGCCGTATGACGGCGGTTCATGGCTTCCAGAATTCGGTCGGAACCCGACTGTACCGGCAGATGAAGATAAGGCATCACCTGGGGTATATCACGGTGAGCAGCGATAAGCCGATCGTCCACGTCGCGGGGGTGACTGGTGGTATAGCGAAGACGTTCTATGCCATCGATCGCGGCCAGTTCCTCAAGCAGATCAGCCAGACTGCACGGGTCCCCCGACGGGCCTTCGCCATGGTAGGCATTGACGTTCTGGCCAAGCAGCGTGATTTCCCGAACACCGGCGTCGGCGCGCTGGCGCACTTCGTCGGCAATTCTGGCAATCGGCCGCGAGTACTCCGCGCCGCGGGTGTAGGGCACAACGCAGAAAGTGCAGAACTTGTCGCAACCCTCCTGAATCGTGACAAACGCCGTGACGCCACGGGCCTTGACGACAGAAGGTTCGGGCTGAGCCAAGAAGTCGAATTTGCCTTTGACGGGAAACTCCGTGTCAAGGACACTGGTCTCACGACGGCTGGCCTGCCTAACCATTTCCGGCAGGCGATGATAGGTCTGTGGGCCGAAGACCATGTCGACCACCGGCGCACGCCGGATCATTTCCTCGCCTTCGGCCTGGGCAACGCAGCCCGCAACGCCGACAATCATCTGTTCGCCGTCGGCACCCCGTCGTTCTTTGAGCTTTCTCAGCCTGCCCAGTTCGGAGTAAACTTTTTCGGCAGCTTTCTCCCGAATATGACAGGTGTTGAGTATGACCATATCGGCATCATCAGGCGTGTCTGTAGATACATAGCCGAGCGGTGCCAGCACGTCCGTCATCCGTTCGGAATCATAGACATTCATCTGACAGCCGTAGGTCTTGATGAACAATTTTTTGGTTTCGTCAGTCATCGATACCGTGTGGTGCTTTCGGGAACTGCTCAATTGCAGTCGCCTGCCTGGACAGTTTCTCGCGCGTTCCTATCGCTTTTTGAAGCAAACGGAAAGGCCTGTGTTTATCAATGGGGCATTTGGAGGAATTTCAAAGGCAAGAACTGCCGCTGCAATTTTTCACGAAACGCCAACAATCGGAGGTCTGGCAACCGCTTTTGCCCTACGGGTCAAGCTCTCGGCCGGCAAGCGCCCTTGCGACGCCTTCAGAGACCTTGTCCTCGCAGTAACGGGTCAGTTCCTTGCGATTGGCAAAGTTGTCGATGGTTACGGGGTCGTGAAACTCAACCACCACGTCGATAGGCCCGCGCTGAAGCACGCCCCATAGATGCGGCGGCAGTTCCATATCTCCAAACCACGCATAGTGGGGCCGAAACTGACGACCCATGGGAACGCCGTGAAGCCGGGTGTAGGAGACGGATACGGGCTGGACCAGAACCTTCGATGTTTGCCCCAGAAAGTCCGTAACCTCGCATTCGGCCGCCCCCAGCAAAGCGCTCTTGAAGGGCAGAACATAATTCCCGGTGCCGCTTGTGCCTTCCGGGAACAGAACCAGGCGGTCGCCTTCGGCCAGGCGCCTCTGCATTTCGTTCTTGAATGTGGCCGTGCCCGACCGTCTCTCGCGTTCCACAAACATGGTTCTTTGCAAACGCGCAAGAGATCCGAATACAGGCCAAGAGTTGACTTCGCTCTTGGAGATGAACGACACCGGCGCACAGCCGCTGAGCACAGGTATGTCGAGCCACGAACTGTGGTTGGCCGCGATCAGGCAAGCACGCTTGCGGACCGGCGTGCCACGGATATGGATGCGGATGCCGACCATCCTGCACAGGCCGGCGTGAAATTTGTAGGGCAGATGAACCGCGCCATAGTGCCAGAATTTTCGCAGCAGAGCCTGCACCGGCATGAGCGGGGCGGTGTAGACCGTCGCCGTAAACAACAAAAAACCAGCCCTAATCGAACTCATGACGTCAACCAGCCCAACGCACTCACGACTCACTCTTTGGCAACGGTACTGCGTAAAGCTCGAGCCTGTGATCCACAAGCTTATAGCCCAGTTCCCGCGCTATTCGTTCCTGAAGCAGTTCAATCTGTTCATTACGAAATTCGACGACCTCGCCGGTATGCAGGTTGATCAGGTGATCATGATGTTCTTCAGATACCTGTTCGTAGCGCGACCGCCCATCTCTGAAATCGTGACGTTCCAGAATACCGGCATCTTCGAACAATCTGACCGTCCTGTAAACCGTGGCAATGGAAATCCGGTCATCTATTGCGGATGCCCGGCGATATACTTCTTCCACATCGGGGTGATCGTCGGCTTCGGACAGGACCCGCGCAATGACACGACGCTGGTCCGTCATGCGCATCCCTTTTTCGATACAGATGTCTTCCAGAAGACTCATCTCAACAATCACTGCCAGAGTTGACGAAACTGAATTGCGGTTCGTTATAGGAGGCGGTCCGCGATCATGCAATCTGCAATTAGAGCATCACGTGCCCGTTCGCACGTTCCCAAACCATTATCAAAGCGTCGACGCGGCCCTCGTCGGTTTCGTAATATCCGGGGCGTCGTCCGACAGTCCTGCCACCGCAATTCTCGTATAGCGTGCGGGCCGCGAAGTTGTTCTCGGCGACTTCAAAAAAGCAACGCTCAACCTCCTCTGCAAGACGACTGAGGCCCTCTAGAAACAACATACGGGCAATTCCTTGCCGCCGCCGGTCGGGATCCGTGCAAAGGATCAGGAATTCGGCTTCATCAGCCGTTTCACGCAGCATGACCATCCCGGCGGGCTCTTTCGGTGGATCAAGGGCGATCAGCGCAAATATACCCGGTGACGCCAACAGGGTGTCGTACGATGCCTCCGTCCAGCCGACGTCAAATGCTCTTGCGTGTAAGGCCGCCATGACGGCCGCATGGGGCCGACCTGCCTCGATCAACGTCGCCATTGTCTAAAACGCCCGTGCGATCACGGGTTTGCCTGGCAATTTGGCGTCGGGTTGGCGCAGATACAACGGTTCAGGAGGCCCGTCCGGCGGGGCTCTGTTCAGCATCCTGAGCGCAAAGACGCCGGCATCGGGTTGAGGTGACGTGTCCGCCAGAACAAGATTCCGACCGGGGTCAACCCTGTCACGCACGATCACTGCTCCGGTTCCCGCCAATGTTACAGAGCCGTCCGGCAACAGGCCGACGACGGCGTCAGTGGATACCAGTGTAGGGGCCCCCATCGACTCAAGATTCGCACTGAACACCTGGAAGTAGAGTTCGTCGCGACGGGCATCTATGGCAACGGCGATTGCCTCCACCTCACCGTCAAATTGTTGAAGTGCGACATTCATAGCAATTGCTTCGAGGGTATTCATGACATGGACCGGTTTGCGGGCGGCCAGCGCCATGCCCCGGACCATGGCGAGGCCTACCCTCTGCCCGGTGAAAGTTCCCGGACCGACAGTTACGCCAAAGGCATCGATGTCGTGGAATGACCGTGCCCCTTGACGCATGACGTCAGAAATCATCGGCGCCAGCGCTTCGGCATGACCACGGGCGCGGATTTCGCAACGCGACGCCACTACGCACGGCACACCGTCTTCATTGCTGACGAGAGCTACCGAACACGCACCAAGTGCGGTATCGAGTGCAAGTATCGTTGTCATTGCAATGCGCTACATTCCATCCACAAACGCCCGTTGAGTGTCCGCGATGCAGCACAGGCAACGGGTTTCAGATCGGGCGGACTTCGCTGACTTCAGGCACGAAATGTCGAAGCAGGTTTTCAATGCCGTGCTTCAACGTCGCGGTTGAACTCGGGCACCCTGCACACGCACCCTGCATGTGCAGGTAGACTATGCCATCGCGGAAACCGTGGAAGGTGATATCGCCGCCGTCCTGGGCAACAGCGGGGCGTACCCTCGTGTCGAGAAGCTCCTTGATCGTGCCGACAATCGATTCGTCAGCTTCGTCGTAGTTGCCCTGATCTTCGGCCGCATTGTCATTTCCGCCTAGCAGCACGGGTGCGTCGGACATGAAGTGTTCCATGATAACACCCAGGATGGCCGGCTTCAGGTGCTGCCATTCCGTATCGTCCTTGGTGATCGTGATGAAGTCCGAACCGAAAAAGACCCCGGAAACCCCGCCAATCTGGAACAGCCGGGTCGCCAGCGGCGATTGATCGGTGTTATCGGCGTTCCTAAAATCCTTGGTACCTTCGCTCAGGACCGTGCGGCCGGGCAGGAATTTCAAGGTCGCCGGATTGGGCGTTGCTTCTGTCTGGATAAACATTGTGATCTCCGTTCAAACGGAACTGTCGCGGACCGGTCCGCTGTTCCCGCACATTTGGATCTATTCTAAAGTACAACTGCACCAAAGATCAAACTGCATCAAGCCATCATCTGGGGCACGACGCCAGCCCGGTCAAGCCAGCGCGTCGATAAGTTCATCGGTAAGGTCGCCCGGGACAATGGTCACGGGAATCGGAAACGTGCCGGCCCAACTGCCTGCAAACATAGCCACAAGCGGCCCCGGGCCTTCCGTTTCGGTTGATGCAGCCAGCACCAGAATTGCGATATCTTCATCTTCTTCAATAAGATGGACAATTTCATCGGCAATCTGGCCTTCTCGAATAACCAGCTCCGGCGTTATACCCGCATAGGCTTGCACTTCGGCCACGCGCTGCATGAGTATGTTTTGCGCTTCGGTGACGGCTTCCTCGCGCATAATGTTCTCGACGCCAATCCAGTGCTGGAAATCAGCCGGGGTGATCACCGCCAGAAGGATAACGCTGCCGCCGGTATGTTCAGCGCGTTTTGCTGCAAAATGCAGGGCGCGGTCGCTTTCGGGAGTCCCGTCGATCACAACCAGAAATTTCCGGCGGTGGCCTTCCTGAAGACTGGCTCGCTTGCGATTCTTTATCATGGTGTCATGCTGCCATTGGTATGGGCGCGCGGCAAGGCAATTTAGCCTGCCGACGTCGGTTCTTGTCGCTGGGTGGGAGGTGTGTCAGGGGCGCTGAATCAGTCCGATAATGTCGCGAACCTGCCGCAGGATTGGACTTGTGATCGCCCGCGCGCGGTCCGCACCATCGCACAGAATCGAATCGATATGAGCCGGTTCTGCCAAGAGCCTCGACATCTCGCCGGCAATCGGCGAAAGTTTTTCAACCGCCAGGTTTGCCAGGTCAGACTTGAAGTCGGAAAACTGTCCACCGCCGTAGTGCGACAGGGTCTGGGCAGCGGTCTGATCGTTCAGGGCCGAGAATATGCCGACCAGATTGTCGGCTTCGGGGCGTTCCGCAAGACCTTCCGATTCGCTGGGCAGAGGTTCGGGATCGGTCTTGGCCTTCCTGATCTTCTTGGCGATTGTGTCGGCGTCATCGGTGAGATTGATGCGCGACAGGTCCGAAGGATCGGACTTGCTCATTTTCCTGGCGCCGTCACGCAGCGACATGACACGGGTCGCCGGCCCTGTAATCAGGGGCTCGGGCAACGGAAAGAATCTCTCGTCGTAGCCGCAACGGGCAATCGACTCGGCAAAGTCGACATTGAACTTCTGTGCGATGTCGCGGGTCAGTTCGAGGTGCTGTTTCTGATCCTCTCCGACCGGGACATGGGTCGCCTTGTAAGCCAGAATATCGGCCGCCATGAGAGCCGGGTAGGCAAACAGGCCCACAGAGGCGTTCTCACGGTGTTTGCCGGCCTTCTCCTTGAACTGGGTCATGCGGTTGAGCCAGCCCATGCGGGCGACGCAATTGAACATCCAGGCCAGTTCGGCATGTTCGACAACCTGGCTCTGGTTAAAGACCACATGTTTCTCGGGGTCGATCCCGGAGGCAATGAATGCCGCCGTCACTTCGCGAATGTTCCCGGTGAGTTCAGTCGGCTCCTGCCAGGTCGTGATGGCGTGCAGGTCGACAACGCAATAGATGCATTCATGGGTTTCCTGAAGTGCTACGAACCGGGTGATTGCTCCCAGATAGTTGCCCAGATGCAGATTTCCGGTCGGTTGAACACCGGAAAAGACACGTTGTGACACGGCGGTCATGATTGCTCTCCTCAGATCAGGATGGTTTTTGGTGGAAAACCAAAATCCATAAAACCTGATCGTTCTCCAATTGTCTGAGCGGGATGCGGGCGGAAAACCGCACACACTATTCCTCACCCCGCTCTAGTATGCGGGGCGGTTTATGGCCCATAGTCGCCTTAAGGCGCAAGTGTCTTGGTGTACCTGAAGCGGTAATTGGCGTGTCGAAGGGCGCCTAGGCGTCGGGTTCCAGAGGCTGCTTCTGCCTTTGACGCCGGGACTGAATTATCTCCGCCATAATCGATACCGCGATTTCTTCGGGTTCAATTGCCCCGATATCGAGTCCGGCGGGTGCCTTGATGCGGCTGAGACGGGCATCGTCACAACCTTGCCCCGCCATGTCCTGTTTCAACTTCTCAGCCTTACGCCGGCTGCCCACGAAGGCGATGTAGGAAGCCTGTGAACTGATCGCTACCTCCAGAGCCGGGCGATCGCCACGTCCCTGGGTCGCAATGACGAGTGTGTCGCTCGGGACCACATTTCTGTCATCCAGCCCAAAACTGCTTTCATAGTCGTGCGCGCCAGGCATGGTTTCCTGGTCTGCCGCCGGACAGGCGACCAGCGTTCGATACCCCATGGCGCCGGCCAGGGATACCAGGGCGGCACCCACAGGCGAGGCGCCCAATACGATCAGCCGCGGCGCCTGCATCATCGGTTCGATGAAGAGCTCTACAGTTCCGCCGCTGGGGCATGCACTGGTGCGAAGTTCCACGCCATCGCCGTCGATACTGCTGTCGACGTCTTCCTTTGGCTTGACCCGGATCAGCCGCGGCTTGCCTGACTGCAAAACCTCAGCCGCCGCCCGGCGGGCAGTTCCCTGCACGCACGCTCCTCCTATGAAACCGGATATCACGCCATCACCGGTAACGATCGCCTTGGCTCCGGCTTTTGCAGATGTTGCATTTGCCGTGCGAACAACCGTTACAACGCAGAAATCCTCGCCGCGTTGCCGCAACATGGCGATTTGATCGAATATGGCTGTGGCTGTGAGTGTCATCTTTCAGGCCCTCACAACTTTCTCAACATCGGCTCGACTGCTGCCAGATCCTGCAATGTGGTTGCCGGCGCAAAGCAGTCTATGAATGGCAGGGCTGCCGCCATGGCCTGCGCCACCGGCTCATAATTGCGCCAGCCAGCAAGCGGGTTCAACCAGACAATCCGTCTTGCCCTGCGCTGCAGGCGTGCCAGTTCCCGTGCAATCCGCTCAGGCGGGCCGGTATCGTACCCGTCGCTGATCACGACCACCACGCTGCGTGAATTGAGTGTCCCTGCCGAATACTGATCGTTGAAGTGTGCGAGGCTGCCACCAATCTCCGTACCGCCGCCTATGCCTTGAGTCATCAAGGTCAGGCGCGCCATGGCGCGGAACGGGTCGCGTTCACGCAAGGCGTCGGACACCTTGACCAGCCGGGTGTGAAAGATGAAGGCTTCGGCCTCGAGCCATTGACCGATGAGACCTTTGGCGAACTGGAGGAAGGGACGGCTGTAGTCCTGCATCGACGCCGACACATCGAGCAACAGGACAAGGCGTACCGGCCTGACAGGGCGGCGGCGATGATAAAGATCGATCGGCTCGCCGCCTCGGGCAAGACTTGCCCGCAGCGTGCGTTTAAGATCGATCGGCAGGCCGCGCCGCGCTGTACGACGCCGGCGCGACAGATTGACCTGAATGGCGCGTGCCAGTTGCAGGGCGACCTTTTCCGCCTCCCGCATTTCTTCGGGCTCAACGATCTTGCGCAGGTCCTTTCTGTATATGGATCGTTGTTTGCTGGCCATCAATCGGCCGTGGACTGCGTCATACTCCGTATCAGGATCACTTTTCGCCAACCCTGCCTGGCTGTCAGCCATCTGCTCGTGACCGGTATCCAACGCCTGCTGCCACAGGCCGGCGATCGGCGGTTTGTTGCGAACCGTCCGCGACGCCGTGGAGTCGCCATCCCGTTTCCGGCCTCGGGCGAACCAGTAGGCTTCGAAGAGGGCTTCGAAACTCTTCCATTGCTCGTGGTCGGCACACAGGGCTGTCTTAAGTCCCAGTCGGTCCGCATGGAGATCCGGACTGCCGGGGACATCGAAAACCCTCAGGGCAAGTTCGGTTTCAGCGGGTCCGAGCGAGAAACCATTGAGCCGCAGGTGAGCGATGAAACCGGTCATGCGCTCAACAATTTGCGATGTGCCGGCGGTCGTCACGTCAGGCAGCCTTCCCGGCCAGGCGCGACGTCACTTCGGGGGTTATGCTCTTAAGATCGTGCTCGGTTTTCAGCAGGCAGATCAGGCTTGCCTGAACGCTTTCCAGATTATCGTCGAGCGCGTTGACCCCGAGCCCGGCGAGTGCAGCCGCCCAATCCAGAGTTTCGGCGATACCGGGTACCTTTTCCAGATCCTCGCGACGCAGAGCCTGAACAAAAGCAACAATTTCCTGTGCGAGCGAGTCCTCCAGACCGTCGATGCGCCGGCGCAGGATCGCCAGTTCCTTTTGGGTGTCGGGAAACTCAACATAGGAATAGAGACACCGCCGACGCAGCGCGTCCGACAGATCACGAGTGCCGTTCGAGGTAAGCACCACATGGGGGATGGACGTGGCCTTGATGGTTCCGATTTCGGGAACCGTGACCTGAAAGTCCGACAGCAATTCCAGAAGATAGGCTTCAAACTCCGTGTCAGCCCGGTCGATTTCATCGATCAGCAAAACCGGCGGTGACGGCTCGCTGATGGCCTGGAGCAGAGGCCGCTTGAGAAGATAGTCTTCAGAAAAGACCTTGGCCTCGACCGCCTCGGCCCGTTCTCCTGAGCCTTCATTGGTTTTTATGGCCAGGAGCTGTCGCTGATAGTTCCACTCGTAGATTGCCGAGGCAGCATCCAGTCCCTCGTAACACTGAAGCCGGATCAACCTGGTGCCCTGAATCTGAGCCAGGGCTTTTGCGACTTCGGTCTTGCCGACACCGGCCGCACCTTCCAGCAGAAGGGGGCGGCCAAGCTTCATCATCAGGCCAACGGCCACCGCGATGGTTTCATCGGCAACAAACCCGGCTTCTTCAAACCGGGCTTTGAGCGCTTCCAGATCGGTCATGGCGCACCTTCAACCGAATCCCGGCTGACAGGCAAGCTCCGGCTGCCACTGATGTCCGCCATGATTCAGTCTGTCAGCCCCAGGTCACGGGCCGTCTGCCAGACGTGCCAGTGATCGTGAGGCATCTGGGTGTGAACCAGGCCGGCATGGGCAAAGGCATCGTTGACCGCATTGGAGAAGGCCGAGACCCCGCCCACGTTCGGAGATTCTCCCACACCCTTGGCGCCGATCGGATGATGCGGCGACGGGGTGACCGTGAAATCG
Organism: Hyphomicrobiales bacterium; assembly: GCA_021775835.1. The sequence continues at coordinate 13,543 of JAJFHC010000147.1, forward strand.
GTTTCCCAGTTGGGCGTCTCGACGGCGGTCGGCAGGTAATAGTCCATCAGGCTAGCGCCCATGACATTGCCGATCTCGTCATAGGTGATCTGCTGGCCCATGGCGATAGCAAGGGCTTCGGTGAGGCCGCCGTGGACCTGGCCTTCGATGATCATCGGGTTGATCCGGGTACCGCAATCGTCCAGGGCGTAAAAGCGTCTGACGTCGGTCTCGCCGGTATCGACGTCGATGTCGATAACGCAGATATAGGCGCCAAACGGGTAGGTCATGTTAGGCGGGTCGTAGTAGCTCACCGCCTCAAGGCCAGGTTCGAGGCCCGGGATTGCCTGGTTGTAGGCGGCAAAGGCCAATTCGCTCATGGTCTTGAAGCGTTCCGGGGCGCCCTTGACCACGAACCGGTCGATGTCCCACTCTAGATCATCATCGTGAACCTCGAGCAGGTAGGCGGCAATCATCTGGGCTTTCGCCCGGATCTTGCGCCCGGCCATGGCGGTCGCCGCCCCGGCGACCGGTGTCGACCGCGACCCGTAGGTTCCAAGCCCATAAGGCGCGGTGTCGGTGTCACCCTCCTCGACCGTAATCGCGTCGGCCGGCAATCCAATTTCAGTGGCCAGAATCTGCGCGAATGTGGTGGCATGCCCCTGGCCCTGACTGATGGTGCCGAGGCGGGCAATGGCGCTGCCGGTCGGATGAATGCGGATTTCGCAGGAATCGAACATGCCAAGCCCCAGAATATCGCAGTTCTTGACCGGGCCGGCTCCGACGATTTCCGTGAAGAAGGCAACGCCTATGCCCATCAGCTTGCGGGTTTCACCTGCGGCGAAGGCCTGCCTGTTAGCCGCCTGTTCCTCACGCAGCTGGGCATAACCAACGGTCTTCATGGCCTGGTCCATGGCGGTATGATAGTCGCCGGAATCATATTCCCAGCCCAGGGCGGATGTGTAGGGGAACTGTTCCTTGCCGATGAAATTCTTCCGACGCAGCTCTGCGGGATCCATGTCGAGCTTGCGGGCGAGGATATCGACCATGCGTTCGATGAAGTACGACGCCTCGGTGACCCGGAACGAACAGCGGTAGGCGACGCCGCCCGGTGCCTTGTTGGTGTAGACCCCGTCAACCGAAAGGTAGGCGGTCGGGATGTCGTAGGAACCAGTGCATATGTTCATGAAACCGGCCGGGAACTTGGTCGGGTCGGCACAGGCATCGAAGGCGCCGTGGTCGGCCAGCACATGGCACTTCAACGACGTGATCCGGCCATCGCGGGTCGCGCCGATTTCGCCGGTCATGTGATAGTCGCGCGCAAAGGCCGTGGTTGAAAGGTTCTCCATCCGGTCCTCGACCCACTTTACCGGCACGCCAGTCACAATCGAGGCGACGATGGCACAGATGTAACCGGGATAAACACCGACCTTGTTGCCGAAACCGCCACCGATATCAGGCGAGATCACCCGGATGTTATGCTCCGGAATTGTCGAGATCAGGGAGGCGACGGTGCGCACGGCGTGAGGTGCCTGGAATGTGCCCCAAAGGGTCAGCTTGCCATTGATCTTGTCCATGGAAGCGACACAACCACAGGTTTCCAATGGGCATGGATGGACACGCTGATAGCTGATCAACTCCTTGGCGACCACATCGGCCGCACCGAGGGCTGTATCCGTAGACGCCTGGTCGCCGGATTCCCATGTGAAGATGTGATTGGGATGACGGCGCGGACCGTGGGCGCCCTCGGTCTTGTCGGCAATATCCTCGCGCAAGGTCGGGGCATCGTCCGCCATCGCCTTGTTGGGGTCGACGACAACCGGCAGCTCCTCGTACTCAACCTCGACCAGTTCGACCGCGTCGGCCGCGATGTAACGGTCTTCGGCGACAACGAAGGCTACTTCCTGATTTTGAAACAGCGCCTTGTCACCGGCCAGGACAGCCTGAACGTCACCGGCCAGCGTTGGCATGTAGTCGAGATTCAGCGGTTTGAGATCCGCCGCCGTGAGAACAGCGATGACGCCGGGCAGCGCCAGGGCCGCCTCGGCATCGATCGACTTGATGCGGGCGTGGCCATAGGCCGACCGGACGAAATCGCCGAACAGCATTCCCGGCAGCTTGATGTCGTCGACATAGTTGCCCTTGCCTTGCGTAAACCGGGCGTCCTCGACGCGCTTGCGGGCAGAACCCAGACCCTGGAGTTTTTCTGCACGCTCTGTGGCGGGCGGTGTCTGCTCATTCATTCTGCGGCCTCCCGGGAAGCATTGATCGTTTCAGCGGCGGCCTGCACCGCCTTGATGATGTTCTGGTAGCCGGTGCACCGGCACAGGTTGCCCGACAACCCGAAGCGGATTTCCTCTTCCGTGGGGTTGGGGTTCTCCTGAAGCAGACGATAGGCGCGGGTAATCATACCCGGCGTACAGAATCCGCATTGAAGTCCGTGATATTCGCGGAAGGCTTCCTGCAGCGGATGAAGGGTGCCGGCGGCATCGGCAATGCCTTCGATCGTGGTTATGTCTGCATTGTTGGCCTGGGCAGTAAAGACCGTGCAGGATTTCACCGATTGGCCGTTCATGTCGACCGTACAGGCACCGCAATGACTGGTGTCACAGCCGATATGTGCGCCCGTCAGACCCTGTTCCTCGCGCAGGAAATGAATGAGCAGGGTTCGCGGTTCCGTCAGACCTTCGATGGCCCGACCGTTGACAGTCATCTTCACGTGCATTTTTGACATTGATGCGTTCCCTTTAACCCGCAGCCCGTTCAAGGGCAGACTGAAGTGCGCGGCGCACCATCACGCCTGTTAGTTTTGTTCTGAACTCCACCGAGCCGCGACCGTCACTGACCGGCTGCGCAATGGCCATTGCCGCTGTCGCCGCAGCGTCAACGGTTGCAGCATCGGGGGCATTCCCCGCCAACGCATCAGAGGCGGCCTGGGCGTAAAGCGGGGTGTCGGCAACATTGGTCAGGGCGATTGACGCGCTGGCAATCCTGCCGGCATCCATTGCAACGACAGCTGCCGCTGCCGCTGTCGCATAGTCGCCGATCTTGCGCTTCTGCTTGACGTAGGCGCTGCCGTGACCCTGCGCGGGTACCGGAATGCGGACCGCCGTCAGCACCTCATCGTCCTTTCGGGCCGTGAAGTAGGCTGCCTCGTAGAATTCTCGGGCCGCCACCGACCGCATACCTGCTGTGCCTTCGAGCATGAACCGGGCGTCCAGTGCCTGCATGACGGCTGGCATGTCGTTGCCCGGATCGCCATTGGCAACGTTGCCGCCGATCGTGCCGAGATTGCGGATCTGCGGATCGGCGATCTGATGCGACGTCTCAATCAGAATCGGACATGTGCTTGCGACTGTCTCTGACGCGATCAGATCGCTCTGGGTGGTCATGGATCCGATCGACAGGAATCCGTCTTCGACCGAGATGTATTTCAGTTCGGAGATGCCCTGCAGGTCGACCAGATGTTCAGGCGTCGCCATGCGCAGTTTCATCATTGGAATCAGGCTGTGTCCGCCTGCAACGATCCGCGCCTCATCGCCCAGGTCGTTGAGCAGCCCGATGACCTCCGAAATCGAAGTCGGCCGGTGATAGTCAAATGCCGCCGGTATCATGTTTCCTCCCGATAGGCTCTCTTGGTTTTGCCGTAAACGATGACTTTAGCGGGAGTGCGTCCGACCTACCGGACATGCGCGTGAGATACGGCCAAATTTCACGAGATGCGGCTGAGCTGCACGAAATGCGAACGAACTGCTGCGGAGGGAGTCAGTCGAATCCCAGCGCTTTTCGCACATCGTGGACCCGGGTCCGGCTCACCGGGATCCTAGAACTTGCGTCATCGCCCAGTTGACAAGTTGCCTTGTCTCCGATGCGTTGTAGTCCGGTGACATGGGCGATGTTGACGAGGTACGAACGATGCGTCCTCAGGAAGTTGGGGTCTTCCAGTTTCTCTTCGATGCTGGATATCGACCACGGACAAAAATGGTCGCCACTTTGATCGTAGAGCCGGGTGTAATGGCCATCCGCCTTGATGGCGAAGACGTCGGTCAAGGCTATGAACCGGGTCATGTTGGTGGTCTCGTAGGGCAGTCTGGTCAATGCGCCCGGGTCGGGAATTGAGTCCATGGTGACGATTGAAGGTCCGTTCTGTTCGCCTTCTTCAGCTTCATTGCCCTGGACCACTTGTGACCCCATTGGGGTGACGGGGATGGCTGTCAGGAGAAAGAAACCACAGATCAGGAAGGACGACACCGCCACGATCAACGCCAGGATGCCGGAAGACAATAAGGGATCGGGAACAATGACGACATCGACGGCCGGGTCGAAGCGGGTGTAAACCATTGCGGTGTAATGCATGGCCGAAATGGCCACGCCGAAAGCCACGGCGCCAAGTGCCAGGTCGCGCAGGAGACGTTTCTTGTAAGCCAGCCACAGGGCGGCGATCGAAGACAGGATTCCAACGGCGGCGGAAAGAACAATCCCCGTGAAGTTGTAGGACACCACGCAGTTTCCGCGAATCGCCGACATACCCATGTAATGCATGGACACGATACCCAGCCCCATCGCCACGCCGGCAAGCACGATCCGTTGCTTCGTGCGTTCGCCGAAATGCAGCAGGCCAAGGCCGAAGCCGGTGATCAATATGGCAATGAGAGCGGACCCAAGGGTTGCCAGGGCGTCGTATTCGATGGCGACCGATATCCTGACTGCGATCATGCCGATGAAATGCATCGACCAGATGCCACCGCCCAGAGCTACCGCGGCCTTGGCCACATGGGGCTTGCGTTGTGCAGGCGACAGGGCGGCGAGCCCGCTGGTGACCCGAAACCCGGTAAATGCCGCGAGAATGGCCACCAATACCGAGGCCACCACCAGCATCCAGTCATAAGAAACAACCAACATGGTGGAATAGAACAATCATCTGAAGCTCAATGCAATATCAACACGCCGCATCCTGATCTTCGTTTCAAGCAGCGGGAACATGCTATTATCCTGGCTGACCCCAATGCGTGCGGGGTTGGGCGAGACCGGGAACCGGCCACAGGGGATAAAGTCATGAATCGCTGGAGCGAACGCAGAACCGCATTTCGCGGACTTCTCGAGTCGGGGACATGCGTTCATCCGGCATCAGTGCACGATCCGGTCTCCGTACGCATTGCCCAGGATCTGGGATTTGAGCTCGGGATGTTTGCAGGCTCGGTGGCCTCACTCACCGTACTTGGCGCACCGGACATGATCGTACTGACCCTGTCGGAGTTTGCCGGGCAGGCTTACCGGATTTCGCGGGCAGCGGATTTGCCGGTTCTGGTGGATGCCGATCACGGCTACGGCAATGCACTCAATGTCATGCGTACCGTTGAGGAACTCGAGACCGCAGGCATTGCCGGACTTTCGATCGAGGACACTGCCCTGCCGCAAGGTTTTGCGTCTGGCGGCGCGCCGAGCCTGATCACGATCGAAGAAGGTGTCGGCAAGATGCGTGCAGCGGTTGCCGCCCGCCATGACACAGGCCTCGCCATTGCAGCGCGCACAAGCGCTGCCGCCATAACCGGGGCGGAAGACGCCGCCCGGCGCGTCAGGGCCTATGCCCGGACCGGCGTCGACGCGATTTTCCTGGTCGGCGTAAAAGGCCGGGCAGACCTCGAGCTGATTGCGGCCGAAACCGATTTGCCCCTTATCGTGGGGGGCGCAGGACCCGACCTGGCGGACAAAACCTATCTGGCATCACAAGGCGTCCGGGTCGCCCTCCAGGGACACCAGCCGTTTGCCGCAGCCACCCAGGCCCTCTACGAAACCATGAAACATCTACGGGAAGGTGGCGCACCGGCGGACCTTAAGGCCCTGGCATCGGCAGACCTGATGAAAACCGTATCCCGTCACGAAGAGTATCAGGGTTGGATTGATGAGTTTCTGAATTAGAGCAATGCCAATCCGCTGTCACCGTTTGCGGAAAAGCCCGGACAGTTCCGAGGCCCGGGCAGCACCGGTGATCTGGCAGCCTGCAAAGAAGACCACCGCCCCTGCTGAAACCAGTGCACCGAGCAAGACGACTTTCAGTCCGAGACCTGCGGTCCCCATCAAGGGCAGCAACCAGGCATTGCCGTACCAGACTGCAACACCCATCACAAGGCTCGAGAGAAGGATCATCGGCACCCGGCGTTTGCAGCGGGCGTCGAGGTTGAACTGCTCGCGTGCGGCCAGCGTCCGGCTCAGCAGCAATACGTTCACCCAGGCCGACACGGTTGTGGCAACGGCGATGCCCACGTGCCCCAGATAGGGAAACAGGGCGAGGCTGCCGATTACATTCACAGCCATCGCGGTGACTGCAAACAGCATCGGCGTCTTTGTGTCTTCGCGGGCAAAGAACCCAGGAGAAAAGACCTTGATCAGCACGAAAGCAGGCAGGCCAAAGGCAAAAGCACTGAGCGCTCTCGCGGTCTGGACAGTCGCCTCGCGATCGAACGCGCCGCGCTCGAACAGCACGTGAATGATGGTCTCGGGCATGGCAACGAAGGCGGCAGCTGCCGGCACCGTCAACAACATGGCATACTCCAGTCCGCGATTCTGGCTATCGTCCGCGCCCCGCAGATCATCGGCTGCAAGTTTTCGCGAAAGGTCTGGCAGCAACACGACACCTATGGCGATTCCGACGACGCCAAGCGGAAGCTGGTAGATCCGGTCGGCGTAGTAGAGGAACGCGACGGCGCCGTCCTGGAACGTGGCGATGATGGTCCCGACCAACAGATTGACCTGGGTGATACCACCGGCAATGACACCAGGCACGCCAAGAACCACGAGCCGCTTGACGCCGGGCGTAAGCCTGGGCCTTCGGGGTATCAGCGTAAAACCGGCACGGCGTGCGGCGACGGCAAGCAGGACGAGTTGGAGCAGACCGGCGACCGATACGCCCCAGCACAAGGCAACACCGGTCTTTTCCGGGGTGTCCCAGGCCGACAGCGCGGCAACACCCAGGACGCTGATCAGGACGATGTTGAGCACGATCGGGGCGGCGGCCGCCGCCGCAAAGCGCCCCAGGGAATTCAGCAATCCGCTGTAAAGCGCGACCAGGGACATGAACATCAGATAGGGGAAGGCAATCGCTGTGAGTGTGATCGTCAGCGCGAGCTTGTCGGGTGTGTCGGCAAAGCCCGGGGCAATCAAGTGAATGAAGAGCGGCATGGTGGCTTCAGCCACTGCCGTGAAAATGATCAGAGCGGTGGCCAGGACGGACAATGCGTCTTCTGCGAATTTTTTTGCAGCCTCGCGTCCGTCGGCTTCCATGCTCTTGGCAAAGAGCGGCACAAAGGCCGCGTTGAAAGCCCCCTCGCCAAACAGGCGCCGGAAAAAATTGGGAAACCGGAAAGCCACAACAAAGGCATCGGCGACCGGACCGGTTCCCAAGATGGCGGCAATGAGCATGTCGCGCACAAAGCCCAGCACACGGGAGATCATGGTCATGCCGCCGACCGTGGCTGCTGATCTAAAGAGATTCATGAATTCGTTTTACGCGCAACCGGTTAAAATCAAAACACCGGTTTGTTGAAAATCCGGACACGTCGATTCATTGCGCCGGTTCCAGTTTGCGCCTGGGCGTTGCCTTGTTTTTCTGGTCTTCCGACGATTTCGGACTCAAGGCTGCCAGGAGATGACGGCGAATGGCGGCCTGCCGGTTTCCGTTAACAATCTTCTGTCCTGTCAGATCGGTTGCATAGAACACGTCGACAGCGCGTTCGCCGAAGGTCGCGATGTGGGCTGACCCAATCCTCAGGTTGAGTTTCGAAAAGGCCTCGACCAGGCTGTAGAGCAGGCCGGGACGATCGAGACCGTTGACCTCAATGACCGTGAAGACATTCGAGTTTTCATTATTGATCAGGACCTGCGGCTCAATCGAGAAGGCCTTGATGCGAGGCTTCGGGCGGACCTCGGTCGCTATGATTTCCGCAAGTTTGATTTTGCCTTCGATGGCACGGCGCATGGTCTTGACAATACGCTGGGCTCGCCGGGTTTCGTCTTCGGCACGTGAAAATTCCCGCTGGATGAAAATTGCGTTCAGGGCCATTCCGGTGGAGGTCGTGAAGACCTGAGCATCTGCGATGTTTGCGCCTGACGCTGCACAAGCCCCAGTGAGAGCTGCAAGCAGGCGTGGGTGATCGGGGGCATAGATTGTCAGCTCCGTGATCTCGGTAAACTTGTCCGTGCGCACTTCGGACGCGACTGATTTGCGGGCCTTCTCCGCTTCGCTGATAAGCTTGGCATGAGCAATCTGGCGTTCGAGATTCACATTCAACCAGTAGGGCGCGTAATGGATTTTCAGGTAAGCCTTGATGTTCCTGGCCGACCAGCCTTCCAGATTTTCGGACAGCGCAATCTGTGCCGACTCCACCCGCGCCTTGCGGCTGACAGCCGTGTGGCCTCCGGCCAGAACCGGTTCGGCCTCGTAGTAGAGCGTGCGCAGGAGCTCTCCCTTCCAGCCGTTCCAAACCCCCGGACCGACCGCCTTGATGTCGGCAACCGTCAGGATCAGAAGCAGTTTCAGGCGTTCGGGGCTTTGGACTATTTCGCAAAAATCTAGAATCGTCTTGAAGTCGTTGAGATCGCGCATCTGCGCAAAGTTGCTCATGACCAGATGGTTTTCTACGAGCCACGCCGCGGTTTCAGTCTCTGCGGATGTCAGGCCCAACCGGGGTCCAAGTTTTCGGGCAATCCGGGCACCTGCGACGGAATGGCTTTCGGGCCTGCCTTTGGCGATGTCGTGCAGAAACACGGCTACAAAAAGTGCCCGCCTGCTTTTCAGTGTGTGGATGATCTCGTTGGCAAGCGGGTGCTCTTCCGCCAGTTCGCCGCGCTCAATCTCGGACAGGATGCCGATGGCGCGCAGCAAATGTTCGTCGACAGTGTAGTGATGATACATGTTGAATTGCATCATCGCGACGATGCGGCCGAATTCCAGCACGAACCGGCCCAGGAGGCCCGCCTCGTTCATCCGGCGCAGAATGGTTTCCGGATCGTTCCTGGAGGTCACGATCTCGAGGAACAACGCATTGGCATCCTCGTTTTCGCGTAACTTTGCGTTTATGAGTTTCGATGACCGGGTAACCAGCCGCAGGGCATGAGGGTGGATCGAGACATTGTGCTTGTCGGCGAGGTGAAACAGCCTGATCAGGTTGACTGGGTCATTTTCAAAGGCCTTGTCGGACTTCAGCGTGAGGCGGCCGGCGTCGAGCGTGAAGATCTTGGAATCTGAAATTCCTGTGCGTTTGCGGCGTTTTAGACTTGCCAGGACGCGGCTCATGACCGGTGCCTTCTTGACTTCTTCGGCTTCCAGGACGGAGCACAGAATGCGAGTCAGGTCGCCGACGTCCTTGGCCACCAGAAAATACTGTTTCATGAAGCGCTCGACGTCGCGCAGGCCGCCACGTGCGGTGTAGCCGAGCCTTTGGGCAAGTTCGGCCTGGTGGTCAAACGTCAGGCGGTCGTCGGCGCGCCTGGTCATGAAATGCAGATGGCAGCGCACGGCCCACAGAAAGTCCTCACACTTGCGGAATTTCCGGTACTCCTGACGGGTAAAGACTTCCGCCTTCACCAGATCATTACCACTCTGAACTCGGTAATAATATTTGGCGATCCAGAACAACGTGTGCAGATCGCGCAATCCGCCCTTGCCGTCCTTCACGTTCGGCTCGACCAGATAGCGCGATTCACCGGCGCGCTGATGCCGCAGATCGCGTTCGGCCAATTTTGTCTCGATAAATTCCGACGCCGTGCCGGCGACAACTTCGCTGTCGAACCGGGTCACCAGCTCGTCGAACAGGGCCCGATCGGCCCACAAATAGCGCGCTTCCAGGACAGAGGTCCGGATCGTCGAGTCGGACTTCGAGAGCCTGATGCAGACGTCGACGCTGCGGGTCGCGTGCCCGACCTTGAAGCCCAGGTCCCATAGCAGATAGAGTATGTATTCAATGACACTTTCGCCCCAGGGGGTTTGCTTGTAGGGCAACAGAAAAAGCAGATCTATGTCGGAACCCGGCGCCAGGGTCCGCCGGCCATAGCCGCCCACGGCGACCACGCTGATGCGTTCGGCGGCCGATGGGTTTTTCGCCATATAGATGTGAGTGACCGTGAAATCGTATATCACCCGGACAAGCTCGTCCTGAAGCATCGACAACCGTTCGGCACACCGGGTGCCTCGCCCCTCGGCACGCAATTTTTCCTCGGCGACTTCCCGTCCGTGATCGATGGCCTGTCTGAGGCGGTCGAGAACATGGCGCCGGAGCGTGGTGGTGTCGCGGCCGTGGGTCTTGAAAATGGAGGTCAGATCGGACCGCAGGCCGTGTGAATCGATCAGCTCGTCATTGCGTTTTCCGGCCCTGGGCATCGATAATCATCCTGAATTGAACTCCAGCCCCGCAAGACTATCGCTTAAGTGCGTCGGTGTCTTGGAGGAAGGTGTGTTCAGGAGCCCTTGAGCAGCGATTTCAACGTGTACATCAGGTCAAGGGCTTCCCGCGGCGTCAGGTCATCGGCGTGGATGTCCTCAAGAGCTGTTTCGACAGCGCTTTTCGAGGCTTGCGCCGAGGTGGGACTCTGAGGCCTGCTCGCGGAAAAAAGCGGCAGGTCTTCGACCAGATCGACTTTGGAACCGGATTGTTCGTTGCGTTCCAGTGCGGCCAGCACGTCGCCTGCCCGTTCTATGACCGGGTCGGGCAGTCCGGCCAGGCGGGCCACATGGATGCCATAGGACCGGTCCGCTGCGCCGCGTCCGACCTCGTGAAGGAATATGATATCGCCCTGCCATTCCTTGACCTTCATGGTGACGTTGACCAGTCTGGACATGGTTTCGGAAAGTGCCGTCATTTCATGAAAGTGGGTGGCAAACAACGCCCGGCATCTGTTTTGTTCGTGCAGATGTTCGACACATGCCCAGGCGATGGACAGACCGTCGTAGGTCGCGGTTCCGCGTCCGATTTCGTCCAGAATAACCAGCGATCGTGGCCCGGCCTGATTGAGGATTGTCGCGGTTTCGACCATTTCAACCATGAAGGTCGACCGCCCCCGTGCCAGATCGTCGGCTGCACCTACCCGGCTGAACACACGGTCGACCACCCCGATATGCGCCTCGTCTGCGGGGACGAAGGAGCCGATCTGCGCCAGGATGGCGATCAGGGCGTTCTGGCGCAGAAAAGTCGACTTGCCCGCCATGTTGGGGCCGGTCAAAAGCCAGATCGCGCCGGCCCGATTTGACGGGTCGGAGGCGCCGGTTGCCTCAAGATTGCAGTCATTGGGAATGAAACCCGATTCAGCTTGTGCCGCGAGCGCAGCTTCCACAACCGGGTGACGCCCGTCTCGGATCCTGAAGGCCGTGGAGTCATCGACCACAGGGCGGATGTAGCGGGCGGCCTGGGCCAGTTCAGCGAGCGCCGAGGCCACATCGAGTTCTGCCAGGGCGTCGGCCACATCCGCAATTACGGGGGCGTTACGTTCGACCTGGTCAAGCAGCTTCTCGAAGATTCCAAGTTCTATGGCACGTGCCCTGTCGGCGGCCTGGGATATCCGTGACTGAAGACCAGAGAGCTCTGTGGTCGTGAAGCGCATGGCATTTGCCAGGGTCTGACGGTGAATAAAGGTTTCATTGTGGGGCGGGTTCATCAGCCCATCACCGTGCTGGGCAGGGACTTCGATGAAATAGCCAAGCACATTGTTGTGCTTGATCTTGAGCGACTTCAGACCCGTGAGCGTGGCGTAGTCGGTCTGCAGGCCGGCAATCACCTTGCGGCTTTCATCGCGCAGGGTCCGGCAGTCGTCCAGGTCTGAATCGTAGCCACCGGCAATGAAACCACCGTCCCTGGCCAGCAACGGCAGATCCTCTCCCAGACTTGCAGCAAGGGCCGACTCAAGGGTTCCGTCAAGCGCTTCCAGACGCGCAAGGGCGTGGCTGAGTAATGCCGGTACCGGCACCAGGCCCGATGTCCTGGTCTCGCCTGGAATGGTGCGGGCAACGCCGAGGCCGTCCCGAATGGCGCCCAGATCGCGCGGGCCACCGCGGCCGACCGTCAATCGGCCCAGGGCACGACCCAGGTCGGGGCAGGCGCGCAGTGTCAAGCGCAGCCCGTCGCGGACCTGATAGGCATCGACACAAAAAGCCACGGCATCGAGCCGGGCGTTGATCCGGTCGGGTTGAACGAGGGGAGCCGCCAGGCGTTCGGCAAGTTTGCGTGCGCCAGCGCCAGTAACCGTGCGGTCGATGACAGACAGGAGGCTGCCCTTTCGTTCACCGGACAGGGTGCGGACAATTTCCAGGTTGGTGCGGGTTGCCTGATCGATCACCATGGTCGCGCCCTGGCGTTCGCGTTCAGGGGGCCGGATGGCCGGCATGTGACCGACTTGAGTAATGGCCACGTAATCGATCAAGGTGCCGCAGGCGGCAATCTCGGTCCGTGAAAATTCGCCGAACCCATCAAGGGCGGCAACACTGAAAAAATCCTTCAGGCGCCTTTCCGCGTTCTGGCTGTCGAACCGGCCGGCGGGCAGCGGTGTCAGGGCGGCATTCAAGTGCGGCCAGAGTTCGCCGAATTCGGGATCGTCCAGCAACGTGTCGGCGAGGATGATTTCGCTGGGATCGAGGCGGGACAAATCCGCCCCCAGGGTTGCGGCATCGGATTCGGCGACCGCCAGTTCGCCGGTCGAAATGTCCACCCAGGCGATGGCAAAAGGTTTCGCCTGTGACTTGATGCGGGCGACCGATGCCAGATAGTTGTGGCTGCGGCCGTCCAGCAAGCTGTCTTCAGTCAAGGTGCCGGGCGTGACATGGCGGACAATGTCGCGCTGCACGACGGACTTGGCACCGCGTTTTTTGGCGTCCGCCGGGGCTTCCACCTGCTCGCATACGGCAACGCGGAAACCCTTCTTGATCAACCTTTGCAGATAGTCGTCGGCCGCGTGGACGGGAACGCCGCACATGGGGATGTCTTCGCCTAGATGTCGCCCGCGTTTGGTCAGCGTGATCGACAACGCTTCCGCGGCCTTGACCGCGTCGTCGAAAAACAGCTCATAGAAATCGCCCATCCGGTAGAACAACAGGCTGTCGGAATGACCTGACTTGATCTCGTGATACTGGGCCATCATCGGGGTCATCTGGACAGGCTGCGTACTCGCATCCGGGCGCACGGCTACGCCGGATTCGTCCGGCGGCGGGGCGTCTTCGAGCTTCTGGACATTGGCAACCATGTGCCACCCTAACATGAACACCAACGGCGACTCACGGTCGCGGTTCCCGTTTCCCACGAAAAATGGCACAAACACAATCCCTTCGCGCCAAGGCACCGTAAAATGCCGTGGTGGCGGTTGGACTGAATCATTTCCGTGAACTGGAACCATATGTCCGGCTTGAGGCCAGACTGGATGGATCCTAGAGTGTGTGCCGCTTTGGCCTTAGAGAAAAGAACCCGCAAGCCATGACAGACGACTCCAAGACGCAGAACAAGCCTCAATTCACCGATCAGGAGGCCCTGCATTTCCATCAGATGGGCAAACCGGGCAAACTGGAGGTCAAAGCGACAAAGCCAATGGCGACACAGCGCGACCTCAGCCTTGCCTACTCGCCGGGCGTCGCCGTACCGGTGCTGAACATCGCCGAAAACCCCGACAATGCCTATGAGTACACGGCCAAGGGCAACATGGTGGCGGTGATTTCGAACGGAACCGCTATTCTGGGACTCGGCAACCTTGGCGCGCTTGCGTCCAAACCGGTCATGGAAGGCAAGGCTGTCCTGTTCAAGAGGTTTGCGGATGTGGACGCGGTGGACCTCGAGGTCGATACCAGCGACATCGATGCTTTCATCAATTGCGTGCGCTATCTGGAGCCGGCCTTCGGCGGCATCAATCTGGAAGATATCAAGGCCCCGGACTGTTTCATCATCGAGCAAAAACTGCGCGAAGAACTGAACATCCCGGTGTTCCACGACGATCAGCACGGTACGGCGATCATCGTGGCTGCCGGTTTCCTCAACGCACTCGATCTGACGGGCCGCGACATCAAGGATGTGAAACTAGTCTGTAACGGCGCGGGCTCCGCCGGAGTCGCCTGTCTCGAACTGATCAAGGCCATGGGCCTGCCGTCACAGAACGCCATTCTTTGCGACACCAAGGGCGTTATTTATGAAGGCCGCACAGAGGGCATGAACCAGTGGAAAACTGCCCATGCCGTCGATACCCAAGCACGGACACTTGCCGATGCCATGGTCGGCGCAGACGTGTTCTTCGGGCTGTCGGCGAAGGGGGCAATTGACGCAGACATGGTCACCAGCATGGCCGACAACCCTATCATCTTTGCGATGGCAAACCCGGATCCGGAGATCACGCCCGAAGAGGTGGCAGCCGTCCGCGACGATGCGATCATGGCCACGGGCCGGTCGGATTACCCAAACCAGATCAACAATGTGCTTGGCTTTCCCTACATCTTCCGCGGCGCCCTCGATGTGCGGGCAAAGACCATCAACGATGCCATGAAAATAGCCGCCGCCCAGGCCCTGGCGGATCTGGCACGAGAGGATGTGGCCGACGAGGTGGTTGCTGCCTACAAGGGCAACCGGCCGCGCTATGGCCGGGACTACATCATTCCGACACCTTTCGATCCCCGGCTGATCAGCCATGTACCATCGGCCGTCGCCAAGGCTGCGATGGACTCAGGCGTTGCTCGCAAGGTGATCGTCGACATGGACGCGTATGTCTATCAACTCAGCGCCCGGCTCGATCCGATTGCCGGCTCCCTGCAGGACATCTTTGCCCATGTGCGCCGCGCGCCCAAACGCGTTGTCTTTGCCGAAGGCGAGGAGGAGCAGATCATCAGGGCTGCCAACATCTTTGCGAACAGCGGCCTGGGTAGCCCGATCCTGGTGGGCCGCGAAGAAACCATCCGCGAGACAATCAATTCGAACGGCCTCGATGTGCGCGACGACCTGATTATCCAAAACGCGGGCTTCTCGGAACGCAACCGTGAATATGCCGAGTACCTCTACCAGCGCCTGCAACGCAAAGGGTATCTGTTCAGGGACTGCCAGCGCATGGTCAACACCGACCGCAATATCTTTGCGGCCTGCATGGTTGCCATGAACGACGCCGACGCCATGGTGACCGGTGTAACGCGAAACTATTCAATTGCCCTGGAAGACGTGCAGACCGTGCTCGACCCCCTGCCCGGCCACCGGCCGATCGGTGTCTCGATGGCCTTATGCGGCAACCGAACCGTGTTCATCGCCGACACGACCATCCATGACATGCCAACTGCGGTGGAGCTTGCCGATATCGCAGAGGAGGCCGCCGGCGTTGCCCGCCGCCTGGGCTACGAACCTCGGGTGGCCATGCTAGCCTATTCCACCTTCGGGCATCCTGAAGGCGAGCGCTCGAACCGGGTTCGCGAGGCAGTAGAGATTCTCGATGGACGCAACGTCGACTTCGAATATGACGGAGAAATGGGAGCTGACATCGCCCTTAATGCGGATGCCATGGCGCTTTATCCGTTCTGCCGGCTGACAGAACCTGCAAATGTACTGGTCATGCCGGCATTCCACAGCGCCAGTATCTCGACCAAAATGCTGCAGGAACTGGGTGGCATCACCGTCGTCGGACCGCTTATCGTCGGTCTTGAGAAGTCAGTGCAGATCTCGACCATGAATGCGACCGCTTCAGACCTGGTCAACATGGCGGCCATCGCTGCCTACAACCTCAATGGTTAGTTGACGGCGCGTGAGACATGGGGATTGGGACACGGGATTGGGGACAATAGACGAGACGTTATCGCGTTTCGTCGGCGGCCCGGAAATGGCTTGAATAGCGTTCACTGATGGCCGTGACGGGCAGCACGATCAGGACATCGGTCGTGTTGAACTGATGGTCGATGACCGCACCATCGCCAAAGTACGCTCCAAGGCGCAGATAACCCTTGATGAGTGGCGGCAATGAACGCATGGCTTCCCGCACATCAATCGCGTCTTCCGGCAACCGGTTCATCTCAACGTACCTGTCAGGGAGCGCGCGGACACGCCATTCCTCCGGCGCCAGGCGGTGGTGGTGCAGAAAACTCAGCGGCAGTTCAAGGGCATCGGGATCCACCCCTTCCAGGCTGGCGCACCCGAACATGACGTCCAGTTTGTGGTGGTCTACATAGTTCCAGATTCCCTGCCACAGGAGCTCCACGGTTGGCTTGGTGCGATAGGGTTTGAGCACGCAAGACCGCCCGAGTTCGAGAAACCTGCAACTGGAACCTCGGGCTTCGATGAGAGGCGCGATATCGAATTCATCGGCGGTATAGAATCCGCCATGGGCGGCGGCGACCCGGTCGCGAAGCAGACGGTAGGTGCCGACGACACTGCCGTCGGCCAATTGAAGGTCCGGATCGTGGCTTGCTTCCAGATCCCGCTCAATCACCAACAGATGGTCGCAAATTGAGTCGAAGTCGTCCATATCACGGCCGGCACGTTTCATCTCCGCATCGGGAATTGCCGACATTTCCTGGTAGAAGACCTTGTAGCGCAGTTTTTGCGAGGCCTCGATTTCCTCGGCCGATACCGCGAGTCTAACTTCCATCGTGCCCTTCTTGCCGAGAACTTCTCCAGCCGCATCGCCATTCGTTTCGGATACAAAACGAAATTCGTCAGGCTCGAAATTTTCTGCCTTAACCGTCACGCCAGATAATCCCCTGCATCGTCCGAAATCTGACAATCATGCCCTCACCCTTTACGCCGTTCGGCCACCGTAAACGTCGTATGAGGAGCCATATCTCCGTCAGGCGCTCCCATGACACAATGTCATAAAGCGGGCCAATTTGAAAGTTTGATGACGGTATGTGGTTGTCACGCCTTGTTTATGAGGCAGACACGGGGCGCGGCGTGCGACATGCCAGCGGCAAATTCAGCCGCACCGGCGCCAAAACTCAGGCTTTCAACGGACCTGGTCGTCTTTTTGTCCGCAAAGGCGATAGAGAGTCCTGGCCAGGGATTCCGGTTCGAACGGCTTCGAAAGGTAATCGTCCATACCGGCATCGAGACACTCATCCCGATCTTCCTGGAAGGCATTGGCCGTCAACGCGGCAATCGGCACCTTTTTGCCGGATTGTTCACGAATACGTATCTGGCGGGTGGCTTCGAGTCCGTCAACATCCGGCATGTGGACATCCATGAGCACCACATCGAAGGGCTCGGTGTTAAGGGCCGAGAAATAGAATTCCACGGCTTCTCTGCCATTGACGGCGAGGCACACGGAATGGCCGGCACGCTCCAGGATAGAACGCGAAAGCATGGCATTGACTTCGTTGTCCTCCGCCAGGAGGACGTTGAGAGGTTTTACGTGCGGGATATCGTTTTCGCCATCAAGGTCAGTCGATACCATGAGATCCTGATTGTTGCCTGTATCCGGGGCACCGAGGGCTGCAATTTGCTCGATGAGAGACGATCTGCGGAGCGGCTTGATCAGATATCCGCCGTACCCGGCGTCCTTGAGGTCACGCAGGTCCTTTCGATCCTCAGGCGCCAGGAGAATTGCAAGGCGCGGTGGGACGTCGAATTCGCAGGCTCCTGAAATTTCACCGGGAAGGGCCAGTGCCCGTTCAATGCCGATGGCCGCGTCGACGACGACCACGTCGGGAACACCGGCCGCACGAGACAGGCTGTCCAGAATGCCAGCGCAGTCCGGCGCCGTGGTCACGGTCCCGCCGAAATCACGCAGGTACAAACAGCTCGCCGAGGCGGTAACCGGGTCAGCGCCGACCAGGCTGACGGTCAGACCATTCAAGATCGCCGCAGGCCGTGGTGGCGTTCCAGCAGTTTCCGACGCCAAACTCAGGGACACCTGAAACTGAGATCCCTTGCCGGGTGCGCTGTCGACGGAAATCTCTCCGTCCATGCGTTCAACCAGCCGCCTGGTGATTGCCAATCCCAAACCGGTTCCGCCGAAACGCCGGGACGGGGAGGAGTCAACCTGGATGAACTCTTCAAAAATCGCGCCCAGTTCCTCCGGATTCATACCGATGCCGGTGTCCTTGACCCGAAACCGGATACCGCCTGCGGTGTCGTCACAGGGCTCGGCGATGATAGAAACGCCGCCGGATTCTGTGAATTTCACAGCGTTTCCAGCCAGATTCAGGAGTATCTGACGTAGACGGGCCGCATCACCAATATAGCTCGATCTCAGTTCGGGATCGACGTAGCAGGCAACGGAGATTCCCTTGGCATGGGCACGCGGCGCGAGCAGTTCAACAACGTCCTCGACCAAGCGAAGGATTTCGAATGGCGCCAGGCGCAGGTCGAGGCGACCGGCCTCGATCTTGGAGAAATCGAGGATTTCATCGATCAGGGCAAGCAGGACCTCGCCGGACTGTCGTGCGGCCTTGGCGTAGGAGTCCTGTTCCTTGCTCAGATCGGTTTCGGTGAGCAAACGCAACATACCCAGGACACCATTCATGGGTGTGCGTATCTCATGGCTCATGGTCGCCAGAAACATGGATTTGGTGCGGTTGGCTTCTTCGGCTTCGTCGCGGGCCTTTGCCAACTCCCGTTCCGCCGAGCGCAGGTGAACGATCCTGCGCCGGGCATCCAGCCAGGCATACAATGTGCTCGAACCGCCCAGTATTGCCAAAGTGGCAACCAGTTCGGCGTTGACTTCGATCACCCGGCTTGCAAAGGCCAGGTCGAGCAGAATGATGATCCCCGCCGTGACGCCAATCACGATGGCGGCGACAGAAGCCAGGCGGAGCGGGTTTACCGCCTCCGATGCCATTTCCGATTCTGCACGTAGGAGCACCATGGGCTTTGCGCCCATTTCAATTGGCCTGTCCGGCATGCCGTCCCCGTTTTACGCAAACTAACTCTAACTGAGACAAGTCTAGGGGAAAGAAGCTTAGAAATGCTTACCTTGGACGGAATTCCCGAATTCTGCGCCATTCGCGGAAATTCCCCGGTCGGGCGGATACTTGGCTGCCAGGGCAAACCCGGCGACAATCATGGCGAAATAGAAAGCCGCGCACACGATCTTCCATTGCCAGGATCCCGGAATGCTTTCGGGCTCCTTGACCGTATCCACGCCTGTGGCCTTGTCTACAGCAGCCGACTGGAGGTCGAATTCAAGACTTTTACGGCGCGGGCGAAAACCCGTAATCTTGAAGGAGGTCAACAGTCCCAGACATCCAGCGAAGATCACGCCATAACTGCCGATACCCCACCACAGCAAAATACCCAAGGTGGCAACAACCAACATCATGATCAGGGCATTGGAACGGGTCATTGTCTCGGCCGCCAGGGTTTACGGAACGCACACATCTATATCGAATGCCCGACCAACAGGAAACAACTTGCACCAAAGGTAGTCCGAGCCACAGACGTCATGGGTCGGTCGTTCAGGAGTGTCCGGACGTGTTTCGCCGACCGTCGGCATATCTGCAAACGGTCGGCGTCATAACTTCCAGTCCGGACGGCGTCACGCTGCCTTGACGTCGTCCACGAATGAATCAATCTCGGAACGAAGATTGCCGGCCTTTGCCTTCAGATTGCGCGCCACCGACAGAACCTCACCGGCTGCTGCGCCGGTGTTTCCGGCAGCATGGGCCACGTCGGTAATATTGGACGTGACTTCCTCGGTGCCTTTTGCCGCTTCGGACACATTGCGCGCGATTTCGAGGGTCGCTGACGTTTGCTCCTCAACGGCGGCGGCAATGGTCATCGAACGTTCGGAAATTTGCTGAACCACTGTGCCGATGCTCTGGATCGCCTGCACGGAACTATCGGTCGATGATTGTATTTCACCAATCTGTGCACTGATCTGTTCGGTTGCCTTGGCGGTTGCCTCGGCGAGTGTCTTGACCTCTGACGCGACAACAGCGAACCCCTTGCCGGATTCTCCGGCTCGCGCGGCCTCGATTGTGGCATTGAGGGCCAACAGGTTGGTTTGTTCTGCGATATCGGAAATCAACGTGACCACATCGCCGATGCTCTGGGCGGCGCGGGCCAATCCCATGACATTTTCATTGGCCTGGCCAACTTCGGTGACGGCATTGGCTGCGGCATCCCGGGACTGACCGATCTGGCCGGCAATCTCGGCGATTGAAGCATTGAGCTGCTCGGTTGCCGCCGCCACTGTCTGCACATTCATCGACGCTTCCTCTGCGGCGGCCGAAACGGCCGCAGATTGCGCGTTGGTCTGTTCGGCGGTTGTCGACATGGACTGTGAAGACTGTTCCATCTGTTCGGCTGATTCCACCACGGAATTCAAGGTCTGGGCTATGACCTCTTCGAATGCACTTGTGCGCATCTCGATGGCGTCGGCCCGGCGTTGCTGGCCCTCACGGGACTTTGCCTGAGATGATTCAATTTCGCGTGCCTGGATCATGTTTTCCTTGAATACCTGCACAGCCCGCGCCATCTCGCCGATTTCGTTCTGATTTTCAAGGTCTGGAATATCGGCGTCAAGATCATTATCGGCGAGCTTCGCCATGGCGCCGATCATGACATTCATAGGACGCACCATCGAAAACGCGATAACGAACCAACATGCAACACCCGCCAAGACGGTTGCCGCAGCGCAGATGATTGCGAGCCACACTATGGCTTGCTGCTCATGGAGATCTGCTGTTTTGACACTTTCTTCCGTAAATGTTTCGAGCTCCGTCAGAAGCGCCTCGAGTTCATGATCGAATTTGAGGAGCGTTGTTTCCAGCTCCTCACCGCTCTTCAACCCATCTGTGATCTTTTTCTGCGCGAACATCTGGATAACATCGGCGGCCTTTTTGTCGAATACCGCGTGTTCTGTCTCGATTTTCTTCAGAACGCTAAGGACGTGAGTGAATTCCTGTTTTGCTGCTTCCGTGTGGGCATGGTCGATGCCGTGTTGGGCACGTTCCTCGCCCTGTTTAATTTCCTCGGTCACATGGTGACCATACTTGTCGAAGTCCTTCACGGCTTCTTCAAATCCCTTGACCGCCTCCGGGTTGTGCTCGGATTCAACGGCGAAGCGCATCAGTCGTTCGAAATGTATTGTCTGTTCCAGCTGATGCGTGGTGATTTTTGTCACCACTTTGGTGAGCGGAATGTCTTCCTCTGCTATGGCAGCCAACTCAACGCCTATCTTGTTCATCTGATAGAGCGCGAAAAGGCCGGTACCGAGCAGTGCGGCAATACACAAGCCGACCACGGAATAAATTTTTACCCGAATTGTCAGGTTTTCGTAGATCGATATCATCGGAGGTCTCCCCATTCCTATGCCCCGCATCGCGCGATGACGCGCGCGTCAATTCGTTGAAAGGGCCTTCGAGAACAATTGGGGAGCGGTCAGCAGCCGTTTCACAGCAGTGCCGTTGCCCCCGCAGCGCTCGACATATTGCCGGCTTCTTTCAACGGTCGAATTCCACACGTTCCTCCTCGCTGAAGCGACGCGTTATCCGTGCCAGAATAATGAGCCAGACATGATTAATACAAAGTTACCGACTCTAGGGCGCTGTTATTTTTTGAGATTTGAAATTTGGCGTTTTGAAAACACGTGCGAAGTCTGACGCCTTGTGCGCCTTCGATTCGGGCAGCGCATATGTGTGGCCGGACAAACCATACTCATTATTCGAGTATTAGATAATTAGGCGGTTAAACAGGAGTATCAGAGAAAGCCCGGTTACCAGGACCGTCCAGAACAGGTCGATCTCGGCCGATTTCTTTTTTCCCGTTTCTTTGTGGGGCGGGCCGGTGTGTTCCGATAATGGTGGCCGTGGCTGATAGGAAACGTGAGTGTTCGGAAACGGGCCGGATCCTGATGTTGCGTTGGCCCGGTCGAACAACATGCCGAATGTAATCAGAACTCCAACGAATCCTGCCGCCATGATGCCTAGTCGTCCAAGCCAAAGCGCGAGGACGATGCCGAGAACAGACACCAACACCAGGGACCTGAGAGCGTTAGCTTTGCTCACTGCCCGGACCCCCCTGTTCCAAACAACATTCGGTCAAGGCGCATAGGTTCAAACATCGCGGCTGATTTACCCGATTTTGCGGACCGGCGGCCTGCAGCATATAGCGTGCAGCGACACCGTGACGTATCGATCCATATAGTGTTGGATTTTTGGCCTTTTGCAAGCCTGCTGCCGTCCGAGCAGATCTCAGCCATAGGAAAAGTCGCCGGTATTGCCCGTCAAGAAACGCCGAGCTCCGCGCCTGTGACGATCAAGAGCCTGCCTTGTCCGCCCATTTGTCCAGTTTGCCCATCACACCCCAGCCTGCGAGGGCACCGAACAGGGGTTGCAGCACCGACATCATCATCGTTCCTGCGGTGGGCGTCGCATCAGCAGAGGCGGCACCGACCGTTGTTCCCGCATCGGCAACAGCGCCGCCAACGGCTGAAACAACCGATGCGAGGGGTGCCAGCGGCGGGAAGAAAATCGGCAATAGTGTGGTGGCCAGAAGGCCCAGTGTACCAATTTGGGTCTTGCGGCCGTTGAGCAAGCGTCCGAGTCCTGGACCAAGCGCGTTATTCACAGGCGTCAGGGGCGGTTCGGCCGGTTGTGGTGGTTCGGGGGTGGAGACGGGTGTCGGAGATACGGATCCGTTCATCTGGCCGGTAAGCTGAAGCACAGCGGCGAGTATGGTTCCAATATCTGCTGCTGGCGGGTTCGGTGCTGCAGGCTGCGCGTTTGGCATACGGGCCTGCTGGATCGTCTGAATCAGCTGGGCTACCTGGGTGAGCGTCGCGACGAGATTTGTATTGTCACCTGGCTGACCTGCAGCCGGCGCGGGATCTGGTGCTGGCATGGTGGTTTCTCCGGTTGAAGGGGCAGGTGCGCGGCCGACGAGGTTCAGCGCGCCGTTCTTGACGTCAGATAGCCGATTGAGCCAACCGCGTCCGAATGTGCCGAACGTGCGCAGGCCGCGGTAGAAGTTCTCGTGAGCTCTGGCGTAGCTTTCGACAGCGCTGCGCTCATCGACACTGTTTGCTGCAGCAATCGTCTTTGCCCCGACCGCACCGTCCACGGCCAAGTCTTGCCCATGTTCGTTCAGGGCCTGCTGCAACAGTTTGCCGCCTCGGGACGGGCCGGAATTGACGCCGGCGTTGTAGGTCATGAGGGCCAGGGAAACCGACATCTCGTCGCAATGCAACGGCGTCCAGTACCTGGCGAAGAAAATCTGCTTCGCTTCCGCTTCGGTGAGATCCCTGACATCCTGGACCGTCACGGGTTTACCGCGCCAGCTGGCCAGTGTGTGGTGAGTGATGCCCAGATTGGTGGCGCCGCCAGGGTCACTGGGGTGATCGACGAAGCCGCCCTCCCACTTGGCGATAAAGGGGTGGGCGATGTTGAAGGCGGCGCTTGGAATTGTCGTCATCGGTCTGGCCTGTGCATTGTTGACGTTGTCTTCGAAGTTGCCCGCGTTATCCGGAGTACCGTTCACAGCGCTCCACTCGATGCCTGCCGCAAGATCGCCGGGGGAAAGGTCGATCTCAAAGTGCATCGCGTCCTTGGCCTTCCCCCAGGACCCACCCCATTCGAAAACCGGGTCGCCAGCCGTTGTTCTGATTGCCAGCACGTCATCGATCATGGCCGGCGTCATGTCGGTATCCGCGAGGTGCCGTTTGACATCCTGCGCGCGTTCTTCCTGGGTCGCCTTGTCGGAGAACCGAACTTTTCTTCTGTCAGGCGTCTTGATGTAAGGATTCGTCGTCCAGTTGATATCCAGGGCTATGCCGTACGAGTGCAGGCTCTTGCCTGTGCCGCCGGTTATGGTCCTGCAATTGTAACTGTCAGTGTCTGCCGTCCTGATTTGGTAACCGTGATGGTTCATAACCGCGGACAACGCCCGCCACGCCGCTTGCGTCGGTGGAGCGACACGAATTTCATCCGGGCCGAACGATACGATGACCATGTCGTCTTTGGCACATTCGTATTCCTTCCAGGCAACACGCAACTTCGAAGTGCTCAAGCCCATGACACTTTCCCCGCGTCAGTCGTTTGAGGTCAACAGGCCATAAAACCGGCGCCTCAATTCACAATATTCCAAACACACAGAGTCGATTTTCGCACTGGGTGTTCCAGTCATTGATCGACTCCAAATTCATATTGTCACCGTATTGTGGCCATTTTGGATACATGTTTTCGTTTTCATACGAAGGCTTTCGATGAGTTTCATTATACAAATACGCAATATACTCAAATATGTTACAACTCTGATTGTTTTCGGATCGTTTATTGATTTTGTATTGAACTAATTTTTAGATTTTTTTTGGTAGATTATTTTTTTATTTTAACTTGAGTTTGTGACTGTATGTTCATTTCATTATTAACGTTACAACGAGAAATAGACCGGTAATATTCGTGGGTGTTTTCAAACAAGGCTTTGCGGTCGGCCGCGGTAGGCCAGGGCTTCGGCAATGTGAATACGGCCGATGGTGTCGGCACCCTCGAGATCGGCAACAGTTCGCGCGACCTTGAGCACACGGTGGAAGCCGCGGGCACTCAGAGACATGGCATCGGCTGCGTCGCGCAGCAAAGACAGGCCCGCCTGATCGGGGCGGGCGACCTGTTCAAGCAATTCGCCGTCGACCTCGGCATTGGTGCGAATGTCTGTCCGTCCGTGTTCCTCATAACGGGTGTGTTGACGCAGGCGGGCATCGTGCACGCGCAGGGCCACGTCCGCACTTGCCTCACGGGGTGGCGGTAGCACGAGGTCGATCACGTGTGCCGGCGCTACCTCCACATGCAGATCTATCCGGTCAAGCAACGGGCCGGAAATCCGCGCCTGATAGTCGGCTGCACAACGCAGACCGCGTCTGCACACATGGCCGGGCTGGCCGGCATAGCCGCAACGGCAGGGGTTCATGGCGGCGATAAGCTGGACACGGGACGGATAGGTGACATGATGATTGGCTCGCGCGATCGTGGTCTCTCCGGTTTCCAGGGGCTGGCGAAGCGCGTCGAGAACCCGGGGCGAGAATTCCGGCAATTCATCCAGAAACAGAACGCCCATGTGGGCCAGGGAAACTTCTCCGGGCCTTGCCTTGTGACCTCCGCCTACGAGAGCCGCCTGGCTTGCAGAGTGATGGGGGCTGCGGAAAGGACGGCGACGGCTCATCCGGCCGTTTGCAAGTTCCCCGGCCAGGCTGGCGATCATGGAGACCTGCAACATTTCAGCAGAATCGAGCGGCGGCAGGATGGAGGGCAGTCTTTGCGCGAGCATCGATTTGCCTGCACCCGGTGGCCCGCACATAAGCAGGTTGTGGCCGCCCGACGCCGCCACTTCGAGGATGCGCTTGGCGTTGTCCTGCCCCTTGACGTCCTTGAGATCCGGCAGGCTGCCGCCGTCTTCGGATTGGCCGGGACTGGGCCGGACAAGAAATTCGGTACCCTTGAAATGATTGACGATCTGGATCAGATCGGCAGGCGCCAGGATTTCGAGACCGTCGCCGGCCCAGGCGGCCTCGCTGCCCTGGTCCTGCGGGCAGATCAACCCAAGATCGCTTGCGTTGGCGGCAATCGCTGCGGGCAGGACGCCCATCACGGCCGTCACGGAGCCGTCAAGCGACAGTTCCCCCAGAACCACATACTGCGCCAGGCGGGCAGGATCAACGACGCCCATGACGGCCATCAGACCAAGCGCCACCGCCAGATCGAAATGACTGCCCTCCTTCGGCAGGTCGGCGGGTGCCATGTTGACCGTAATGCGTTTTGGCGGCAGACCCAATCCGATTGCGGTTAGCGCCGCCCTGACCCGTTCGCGGCTTTCCGCCACCGCTTTGTCCGGCAAACCGACAATCGCGAAGGCGGGAAGCCCCGACGACATCTGGACCTGGACGTCGACGGGCACGGCCTCGACGCCCTGAAAGGCGACTGTTCTGATATGTGCGACCATGGCCTTGCTCCCTGAGATAATACGCAAGGGTGCAAAGGTTTCTGTCGGCCTCTGTTTGCCTAATCTTAACAGCGGCCAGATAGAGTTGCCGGAAATCGAAGACCGACACAGATGGTCGGCACAGATGACCGGCACGGGGGCAAACTGATGATTGGATTGGTCAAACGAACGTCGCGGATTCGGCCGCAACAGCCGTTGATACACCGCTTGACGGACCTGTCAGATATCCGGGCACTTCTAGATGGATAAACAGAAGAACACCGATGACCTGAAAGTCACTTTGGATCGTCGGCATCTTGACCGGTTGTGCCCGTTTTTCCTGCTGATCGATAGCGATCTTGCGGTGGTCGATGCAGGCCATTGCATGCGTTATGTTCTGCCGGAAATCGATTCCGGGTCATCTCTCGATTTGATGTTTGAACGCCGGGATTACACATCCGCGATAACCTTTGACTCACTCGTGAATACCGCGGACGGTTCGATCACCCTGGCGTCGCGGAAATTGCCGCATTTCAGGTTTACCGGGTCGACACTCGAACTTCCTGGCGGCGAACTGGCCCTTTTGCTTTTGGAACCTGTTGCCACGTCCACAGCCTTGTCCGGGATCGCCAAGCAGGAGCAGGCAGCCGGTGCAGTCGGCACGGCTTCGACGTCTGTAGGGCCCGAAACTACATCGCCGTGCTCTGAGCCGGATCTCGAAACACTGAGCATTCTGGTTATCGACGACAACGAGATCAGCCGGGCAGTTCTCGCGGCCCAACTGAGGGGTGCCAACATGCTGTGTGATACGTCGCATAGCGGTGCCTATGGCCTGACTCGCATGCGCGACAGGCTGGATACGGGCAAGCCATATGATTGCATCTTCGTGGACATGAATATGCCCGACCTTGACGGTCTGGAAGTGGCGCGTTTTATCCGCGCTGATGACCGGTTCAACCCGACATCACTGGTCCTCCTGACGACATTTGCAGATCAGTGGACATCGGCGGATCTTACCCATGCGGGGTTTTGCGACCAGATCATCAAGCCAATCCCAACGAACCAACTCCTGGCGCAGCTCCAGCGACTTTCAGGTTTCGTGACGCAAAAACGCGGTTCGGCGACCGGGGAAAGTTACAAACCGGCCCTCCGTACGTCGATCAAGGGCACTCCTGAGCCTGGCACGCAACTACCGGATGACGGTTCGATCGACGTACTGGCGGTTGAAGACAATGCCGTGAACCAGCTCGTGCTTGAGCAGGTTTTCAGCCGCACGCCCTATTCGTACCTTATCGTCTCCAGCAGCGAAGAAGCGGTCGCCGCATTCCAGAAGTACAAGCCGCGGCTGGTCTTCATGGATACGTCCCTTCCCGGTGGGAACGGCATCGAGGCAACAAAGTCGATCCGTGAACTGGAAGCCCGGTCGGAGCAGGGAACACCCGTGGTCGGCCTGCTTGCCGATTTCCTGAATGAAGACCGGCAGGTCTGGATCGACGCGGGAATGGACGATTGCCTCACCAAACCGGTGTCACCGGACAGGTTGATGGGGCTGCTGGAGAAATGGCTTGGCGACGACAATCAGAAACGGGTCACGCAAGCGGCTTCGTAAACACCACGTTTCCCGGACTCGCTGGACGGGGTGGGCACGCTCCGATCAGACTAAGCATCACTTGCTGAGCTTCAACCCGACGAGAATTTTGTTCTGTGTAAAATTGTCTTCGGGAAAATCGCTGTTCAGGCGCTCATGTTCGTAGAGCGCCTTGATCATCACTTCCTTGTTTACCGCATAGTCAACGCCTACGCGTCCAATGTAGGTCTCATCCCGGTCAGCGGTGCTTTGAAAGTCTTCCTGAAGATACGTTGCCTCGCCGTAGATGTTCACATTCTCGACCGGCTGATGATCGAGCCTCAGCGTGACCTCACGGGACAGAATCGCGGACGTTTCGGATATCGTGCTTTCTTCAAAGTCCGTACCTGCCGACAGGGTAAAAGCCGTCGATCCGGTTACGTCCCACTTGATCCAGGCGTCCATGGTTACATAGCTGAGATCGGCAAAGGACGCCTCGTCAAACTCCTGGCGCCGGTACCCCAGAGCGGCCTGGGCCTCGACAGTCTTGCTCAATTTTGCCGTAAAGCCACCAAATGCGCCGTAGCCGTGAGATCCGCGTCTGAGGTCGTCGCCATCGATTTTCTGTTCGTAGCTCCAGTTGTTATAGGCGCCTTCAGCAAACACGGACAGTTTCTTGGAAATCTTATACGTGCCCCTCAACCGGGCGTCATATCGCGTGTAGTCCCGGTTCTCCACATCGATCGTCGTGCCGGTGTCGAAAGGATCCTTCTCCTTGACCCGGTCGTCGATCGTGCCTTTGAGAGACACCTCGAACTTTCCGAAACTGTGACGCAACTGGGCAGATGAGATAATTTTCTGCTCGAACGGCCTGTCTTCAGTGCCGTCTGGCGTCTCCGGATCGTCACGGGCCTCCTGGTCGAATACGTATTGGGCATCCAGATCAAGAGTGGTTTCGTCGCTGATGTCCAGGGTGACCGCCGCGTAGGCATCATAGGACGTCTCGTTTTCCCGACCGTGATCGGGATAGATGATTTTTGAACCACGCAGGTCGACAAACAGCTCGTTGCGTTCCCAATCCGATTCGATCTTCAACCGTGGGACAATCTCGGTAAAGACATCGTCGATGGGCGTATCACCGTCCTTGCGAATATCGTCATTGTACCCGGCGGAGGTTTCGATCGAGGGCTTGTATATGAAATTTTCCGTACTGAGGCCATCAGGACGAAACTCATCGGGGAAACTGAAGCCTGGACTTGAAGGTAGATCGATTTCCTCGGATACCGCTGCGGTCGCGGTTAAGCCCAGCATGGTGATTGCCGCCATGGCAACTCGAAGATACGCAGTACACATAATTCAAGACCGAATTCAAATTCCACCCACACTCCAGGAGTCATTGAACAGCCGGCAGATTAAAATTAAGTCAATGGGATCGGACAGGCACTCAGGACACGCCTTTAAGCGGGTTGTCAGGGTCCAGTTCCTCGATCAATTCTTCGTCAAGGAAGTCTTCAAGCAGGGCCTTGACGTCTTTCTTGATGGTTTTCTTCGATTTGTCCGGAAAGGCTGTGTGAAGAATATCCAGGATCTCGGAAAGCTTGCGGGGTTCTTCCAGCATTTCCCAGATTGCCGCGCCGACGGCGTTCAACTGATGAATTGCCGTGGTTTCCTCATCGACCAGAAAGACATCCTGATCGACCCTGCGGCTGACCACGTGTCTGCACCTCACAAACGGATGATTCATGATCATCGGTCAAATCTCTCCTCAAGAAGGTTGATCGCCTCCAGACCGTTGGAGTACCGCAACCGGACACAATCGGCCTGGCTGACAAGCTGATGGGTACGATCAAAGACCTCCATGGGAAAATCCTTGCGTCTGGAGTTCTGCATGATCACTTCGGCCAGCATATTGCTGGCAGATTCCGCGACGATCTCGGCGGCAACGTCCGTTTCGCGCTCAAGCAGGACAAAGCCCTTGACCGGTGCGGTTTCGCCATAGGGTGCTATTTCGTCGCCTGACAGGTTCAAATAGACGTAGCGTTTGTTTGTTGGTCCGCTGCGTGCTTCCACGAATGCTCGGGACTCATCAGGAAAATTCTCCGGCAGGGGCCGCCTCAGGCGCGGCTGGAGGCCGGTCGCCACACCATTGTTGACGCCCGGTTCGATCGGCATGATGTCGTCGGAAAACACCCGGTGGCCACGCGAGACCATTTGGGCGGTCAACGTACTCTTGCCGGCCTTGGCGACACAGGGAAAGACCACAAGCCCGTCGCCAAACTCCACTGCAGCGCAATGCAGGCACAAGATGTCCGGCTGTTCGTAGAGATACCAACCGACGAAGTCATAGTGAAAGTCGCACAAGGCCTCGACGGTGGTGCGTGGCGGATAATCACGCCGGCGATGCAACGAGTGGCTGCCCCACGGCGTCGACCACTGGTAGACGTCGTCAGCTTTCCAGAAGCGAATTGTCTTTTCCGAATCAGTGGTTTCACCGGTCAGTTCACGCAGAGACCAGCCGTGGAGGACAGCGACAAAGGCTTCGAGGAGATCGCTACATCCGGCAAATTCCAGGGGCGTGGAAAACTCGTTCAGTACCACGCGCCGTATCGTGTCACCGGTCATGCTCGTGCTCGCAGTTGATAGATCCACACCCGTACCCCCTCTGACCAGCATGCTGAGGGTCATAAAAGACAAAAGCCGCTGCCTGGACTTTATCAGGCAGCGGCTCTTAAATTTTCGTCAATCCGTCACCGGATTGCTGAAAACAGTACCCTTAGAGAGATCAGGTTTCTTGACTTCGGGTTGACTCAACCAAAGATCATCCTGACCTCAAGACAGCACGCTTGTTACGAGCTGCGTGACCGCGACTTCGATTTCGAACGGCTACGTGACTTCGACTTTGAACGGCTGCGCGACCGAGACTTCGAACGGCTCCGCGACCTTGACTTCGAACGCGACTTAGATGACCGCGACTTCGAAGACCTGTTCTTGTGCTTCCGCTTCTTGCGGCGCTTCTTGCGCCTCTTGCCAGCTTCCGCTTCGCTCAGTGTTGCCAGTGTAGGGACGGCATAGGCGGCAAGACCTGCCAGGCCAAGCTTGACGAGCAGAGCCCGCCTCGATACGTCCACTTCGCCTTCCTGTTCCGTCAACTTTGCGTCGACGTCTTTTTTATCAGTCATTATATACTCCGACTTGTCTGTGTACCCGCCTCTGAAAAGTCATTCCATTTATACAGAAAAACGGAACTTGGAGAGACCAACAAATATTACCAAACAATTAATCCGGAGCAACGCTTTCGTAAATTAATAGTAAATTTCCAGATCTGAAATCAGCGCGAATTTTTTATTAACCAAAACAACATTTAGACTGTTTTGTTGTTAACCAATACCAGTATACGCGATTAACGAAGTCCACTTATCTTCCTTGGACGCTAGGCCTACCGCCGCTCTTCGATGGCATCCCAGATCAGGGTTGCAATGTCCTCGCCGCCGAACCGTTTGACTTCACGGATGCCGGTCGGCGAGGTGACGTTGATCTCCGTCAGCACATCGCCAATCACGTCGATACCGACAAAAATCAGCCCGCGCGCCTTCAGTTCCGGGCCCAGGGCTTCGCAAATCTCGTGATCCCGCGTGGTCAGGCCCACGGGTTCAGGCCGCCCTCCCACATGCATGTTCGACCGGCTTTCGCCTTCGGCGGGCACGCGGTTGATGGCGCCGGCGATCTTCCCGTCGACCAGGATGATGCGTTTGTCGCCGTCACGCACCGCCGGCACATATTGCTGGATGATGAAAGGTTCAGGAAAAGCCTGTTCAAAAATTTCCAGGAGGGACGCCAGATTCTGGTCCTGCGACGTCAGCCGGAACACACCGGCGCCGCCATTGCCGTATAGCGGTTTGATGATGATATCCCCGAATTCCTTGCGGAAAGCCACGATATCGGCCTGGTTGCGGGTGATCAGGGTCGGTGGCATGAACTGGGGGTAATCCAGCACAAAAACTTTTTCCGGGGCATTGCGTACCTGGGCGGGGTCATTGACGACGAGTGTCTTGGGATGAATCCGCTCCAGAAGATGGGTCGTGGTGATATAGCCCATGTCGAAGGGCGGATCCTGGCGCAGAAGGACCACGTCCATGCCTGAGATGTCCTCTCGACGCTCGTCGAAAGAGGTGAAATGGTTGCCCTCCTCGTCGCGGACATCGAGGCTTGATCCGGTTGCCCAAAGCGTATTGTCGCGGAAACTGAGCGCCTGGGGGACGTAGTAGAAGACCTCGTGACCCCGCCTTCGGGCCTCGAGAATGAGGGCAAATGACGAGTCGCCAACAATATCGATGGAGTCGATCGGATCCATCTGAACGGCAATGTTGAGTGTCATGGCGGAAAGCGCTCCGGAGGGAATAGCGGGAATAGCATCAAAGGTGAGTTCAGAACATTTGGTGCCCTAAAAATCGTCCGCCGTAAAGGCTCCCGCAAGATGGGCCGGCACGGCATGTGGCGTCACGGCAACCACGTCAAAGCGCAGATCCAGACCGTCGAGCCCGCTCTGGCCCGCCAGCCACAGAGAGGCGGTGTTGACGATTCGCCGACGTTGCCGGCCAGAAACCGAAAGAAGGGCCAGTTCAAGGGATGGGCGCACCTTGACTTCGACAAAGGCAATGGTGTCACCGCGGCGCGCGATAAGATCGATTTCGCCATGGCGCGTGCGGAATCGCCGTTCAATGATCCGGTAGCCCTTTACAATAAGAAATGTTGCCGCGACCCATTCCCCGAACAGGCCCCGCCGCCGGGTGGCACGGTCATGCCGGGCCTTTCGGGTCCGGGGGACGTCCCTCGCCGCTTTCCGGGTCATCGTCTTTTCCTCCGTTTCGCAGTGAAACGGCGCGGGTATAAAGTGTCCGTCGCGGAATACCCGTCTGTGCAGCCACGGTTTCCGCCGCATCCTTGACCGATCCCGCCTTCAGGGCTTCGACCAGGAGCGCGTCTATGGCCCCGGACTCAAGGGGTGCCGACGCCAGCGGTGGCGCCACGAGAATGACGATCTCTCCGCGCAAGGGACTTCTGTCCGCGAGTAAATCGCGCAAATCCGACAGCTCGCCCCGGATCACTTCTTCGTGCATTTTTGTCAACTCGCGCGCAATGACCGCCGGCCGGTTACCCAGGCTGTCGAGCATGGCGTCGATCGTCGCAGCTATCCGCCTTGCCGATTCAAAAAACACCAGCGTCGCCGGGATCGATTGCAGCGTTTCAAGCTCCCGGGTCCGCTGGCCGGCCTTGACCGGCAGAAACCCGACAAAATGAAACCGATCGCTAGGCAAACCCGCCGCCATCAATGCCGCGAGTGGCGCCGATGCTCCGGGTATCGGTGTAACGGGCAGTTGCAATGCGGAGGCCTCGGACACGAGCTTGAATCCCGGATCAGACACAAGCGGTGTTCCCGCATCGCTGACCAGGGCGACCGAGGCGCCCTTTTCCAGATCGCGCAGGATGCCAGGGCGAACCCTGGACGCGTTGTGCTCGTGATAAGCCTTGAGTGTCGTCTTGATTCCGAAATGATTCAGGAGCTTGATAGTCGTGCGGGTGTCTTCGCACAGGACCACGTCGGCGGCCGCCAGAGTCCGCAGACCCCGTATGGTCATGTCGCCTAGATTTCCGATCGGAGTTGCAACCACATAGAGACCAGGCGCCAGCGCCGGGGCATGGTGAGTGTGACCTTCGATCAGGTAGGGAAAACGACTTTCTTGGAGAGATATCGGACGCGCCATAGAACAATGTCTTCATTCCGCCTTATCAACACGGTATGCCGTTTACCATAAAACCGCGTCCAATTTTACTTAACAGTAATATTCCTTTAGCCTTAACAAACGCAATTGCTCGATGGACAAAACCTGTACGGTGGTACTATGTACGCGTCCAAAGCGGTCCAAAATACTGGCGGAGGCCACGCTGGAATGAAATTCGGGACTCACAGTTCTCTGTTGTCGAAGACCGAGCCACACGGCTCCGGCTTACGGCTTCGACCTGTCCTGCATGCCTTCTGGTTGACTTCAGCCGTAATGCTCGCCGGTTGCGGCGGATTGAATCTCGGCGGCGGGAAGTCCGTGTTTGGCAACAGCCCCACGCCCGACACCCAGGCCGTTACCGAAAACACCGTCAGTCAGATCAAGGATGGCGGCGGCGGGGCCAAGGTAGCCCTGCTTCTGCCGCTTAGCGCTGCCGGCCGGGCCGGTGAAATCGCCCGCGGCATCAAGGAAGCCGGCGAGTTGGCGCTGTTCGACACCAACGATCCCTCGATCGTTCTCATCCCTAAGGACACCCGCGGAACACCGGGTGGTGCGCAAGCGGCCGCAAAGGAAGCGGTCGCGGAAGGCGCACAACTGATACTTGGGCCACTTTTCGCAGGCTCAGTGAAGGCCGTTGCCCCGATCGCCAAGGCCGCCAGCATTCCTGTCATTGCTTATTCAACGGACAAGACGGTCGCCGGTAATGGCGTGTTCCTGTTGAGTTTCCTGCCCGAGCAGGAGGTTTCCAGAGTCGTCTCCTATGCTTCAAGCCGGGGCAAAAAGAAATTTGGAGCCCTTTTGCCCGGATCGCCTTATGGCGCGCTCATAGAACAGGCCATGGTTGCCTCCGTGCCGCGTAGTGGCGGTAAACTCGCTGCGGTGGAGCGGTTCAACCGGTCTGCATCGGGCATTGATGAACCGGTCAAGAAGATGGCCGAAGCGACCAAGAGTACCGGAAAAGGCGTTCAGGCGGTGATGGTTGCGGAAGGCGGGGATCTGCTGCGTTCTATCAGTGCGTCCCTGCAGAAAGAAGGCGTCAGAACCGGACAGGTTCAGCTTTTGGGCACGGGTTTGTGGGATCAGCCCGGGATCGAAGCGGTGCCTGGTCTGTCGGGCGGCTGGTTTGCCGGCCCGCCACCGTCTTCCAAAGGTGCCTTCATACGGCGGTTCAAAAGCGCATACGGACGCGAGCCGCCACGGATTGCCAGCCTCTCTTATGATAGCGTCAGTCTCGCTGTCGCCCTGGCGCGGTCGCAGCCTCAGAACAGTTTTGCGCCATCGCGCCTTACAAATCCGGAAGGTTTCTCCGGCATCGACGGCCTGTTCCGGTTCCTGCCAAACGGGCTGAACCAGCGTGGCCTTGCAGTGATGGAAGTTACACCGACGGGATACCGGGTGATCAGCCAGCCGCCTGCAAAATTTTCGGGCGCCGGTTTCTAAAGAAACTACACCCCTTCAGACAGCGAGTTCCGCAATGATGCGGTTAAGGACGGGTCGGCCTCGGGCCGTCACGCCTATGCGTGTGTTGGACAGCCGGGCCACATATCCATCTCCGACGAGCGTGTCGATGGTTTCAGAATCCGGCATTTTCCCTGCCAATGACTCGTAGCGGACCAGATCGATGCCTTCGTGAAGCCGGAGACCCATGAGTAGCATTTCGTCCGCCTGTTCTTGCCGTCCGAGCACTTCCTGGTTGGTTATTCCGTGGCCGGTCTCCTGCACTTTGGCCGACCAGGTTTCGGGATGGCGTTCAGTCATTGTTGCGACGCGATTATCGCCGGAATCGTAACGGGCGTGGGCGCCTGGTCCCGCGGCGGCATACTCGCCGTAGCGCCAGTAAACGAGGTTGTGGCGGCACTGGGCGCCTGGCCGGGCGTGATTGGATATCTCGTACGCACCGAGACCCGCCTTTTCACAGACCTCCTGGGTTGCATCATAGTGATCGCGCGCCGCATCGTCGTCCGGAACCTGGAGCAGACCACGGCGATGAAGATCATGGAATCGCGTCCCCGGCTCTATCGTCAATTGATAAAGGGAGAGGTGATCCACCGCCAGTTCAAGAGCACGCGCAAGTTCCACTGTCCATTCGGCTGTGGTCTGACCGGACCTGGAATAGATCAGATCAAAGGAAACCCGGTCGAAACTTGCCCGGGCGATTTCAAAAGCCGCAATCGCTTCGGCGGTCGTATGCAGCCTGCCCAGTGACTTCAACGCAGTATCGTCGAGCGCCTGGACGCCCAGCGACACGCGGTTGACGCCGACCGTCCGGTATCCCTGAAAGCGGGAGGCCTCGACACTCGTCGGGTTGGCCTCGAGCGTGATCTCGGCATCCTTGGCGACCGACCAGAGGTCGTGGATGGTTCGGAGGATGAACTCCACGGTTGATGGCTCCATCAACGACGGCGTCCCGCCGCCGAAGAATATGCTGCGGACGATCCGGCCCGGCGTTCGCTGTGCAAAATGCCCGAGTTCGCGGACAATCGCACCGGCGAACTTCATTTGATCGATAGGTGCATGTCGGACGTGGGAATTGAAGTCGCAATAGGGACACTTGGCCTGGCAAAAGGGCCAATGAACATAAACGCCAAAATCCGTATGTCCTTGACCGGACTCGGTCATCTCACCGTGCCGCTTGCGCGTCGGTGTTTAGGCACTGGTCCATCAGCAGGCGAAAGGCTTCGGCGCGATGCGACATGTCGTGCTTGCGGGCTGGATCCATCTGGCCAAAGGTTTCCTCGAACCCTGTGGGCACGAACATGGGATCGTACCCAAATCCCTTGCTGCCACGAGGAGGCCAGGTCAACGTTCCCGCAACCTCGCCGTAAAAGGTTTCCGTGTGGCCGTCCGGCCAGGCAAGGCAAAGAACGCAGACAAATTTCGCTGAGCGCAATCGCGACCCTTGCGTCGCTCCAGCTTGCTGAAGTTTGTCCTCCACCAATTGCATGGCAGCCGAAAAATCCTTGGTCACGCCGGCCCAACGGGCTGAGTAGATTCCAGGTTCACCGGCAAGGGCATCGACTGCCAGACCTGAATCATCGGCAAGAGCCGTGAGTCCCGAACCTTTGGCGGAGGCCAGCGCCTTGAGCCGGGCATTGCCCTCGAATGTGGTTTCGGTTTCTTCAGGCTCGGCAAGATCGAGGTCGGAGGCCGACACGGTTTCAATGCCATAGGATTCAAGAAGCTCGCGGATTTCACGCACCTTGCCCGGATTGTGACTGGCAACCACCAGCTTGCTGCAGCCCACGAGGCTTCTGGCCATCAACCAACCGCCGTTTTCTGGAGAGACACCAGTTCACCGATACCCTGTTTGGCCAGGCGCATGAGTTCAGAGAAACTGTCTTCGGAGAAAGGCACCCCTTCGGCCGTCCCCTGTATTTCCACAATGCCGCCATTGCCGGTCATGACAAAATTGGCATCCGTGTCGGCAGTCGAATCCTCGTCGTAGTCAAGATCGCAAACCGGTGTTCCCTTCCAGATGCCACAGGAAATGGCCGCGACGTGATCAATCAGGGGATCGGCCTTGAACATATCGCGGGCCTTCATCCAGGCAATGCAGTCGTGAAGTGCGACCCAGGACCCGGTGATTGCTGCCGTCCGAGTTCCCCCATCGGCCTGAATCACGTCGCAGTCGACCGAAATCTGGCGTTCGCCGAGTTTCTCCATATCGACGACCGACCGAAGACTGCGTCCGATCAGGCGTTGAATTTCCTGTGTTCGACCCGACTGCTTGCCCGCCGTCGCCTCACGGCGCATCCGTCCGCCAGTGGACCGCGGCAACATGCCGTATTCGGCCGTCACCCAACCTTTGCCTGCACCGCGCAGCCATGGTGGCACACGCTCCTCAAGACTCGCCGTGCACAGCACATGGGTATCGCCACATTTGATCAGGCAGGAGCCCTCAGCGTGCTTGGAAAAACCCCGCTCCAGTGTAATAGGGCGGATTTCGTCTGGCTGACGGTTCGATGGACGCATATCAATTCCTTTTTATCCGTGCTGACCCGCAATGTTGCGATGATGCGGGAGCTTGCGGGCATTTTCTTTGTGCGCTTGATAACCCGGACCCAGACAGCCGTAAAGCAGAGGATTGCCTGCGGCGGCGATTGTTGTGTGTCGGACCGGGGTAATTGACGGGCAAGATAAGCCTGCCTAGGTTTCGTTGTGTCTGGTATGATGACCGCCGGTCCAAAAATTATTCGGAAGATCTGTCTGAGACGATGGACGAAAGACTTTCAACTCTGAGCCAGCTTGACCAGCGGTCGCGCAACGTCTTTCAGCGCCTGGTAGAAACCTATATTGAATCCGGCGACCCGGTAGGATCGCGGTCAATCAGCAGAATTCTGCCGACCAGCCTTTCCCCGGCCTCGATCCGCAACGTGATGTCGGACCTGGAAGCGCTCGGCTTGATCTATGCGCCGCACACCAGCGCCGGGCGGATGCCGACGGAGGCGGGTTTGCGCCTGTTCGTCGATGGCATGCTGGAAGTCGGTGATCTCACGGATGCCGAGCAAGCCCATATCGAAGCCCAGATTGCCGCAGAACAAAAACACCGCAACATTGAAGAGGTGCTGACGGAAGCGACCAACATGCTTTCAGGTCTGAGCCAGTGTGCCGGCGTGGTCCTGACGCCAAAGGCCAACATGCGCCTGAAACACATAGAATTTGTCGCGCTGGAACCGACCAAGGCGATGGTCATCCTCGTTGGTGAAGACGGCAGCGTCGAAAACAGGGTTCTCGATTTGCCGCCGGGGCTACCACCGTCGACGCTCGTGGAGGCTTCCAACTACATCAATTCCAAGATGGCAGGACGTACCATTGTGGAATTGCAGAGCCTGATTCGCAGTGAAATCGATCTGAAGAGCGTAGAACTCGATACGTTGACTCAGAAAGTCGTTGAAGCCGGTCTTGCCACCTGGTCGGCCGATGAAGGCAACGCCGAAAAATCCCTGATCGTCCGGGGCCGTTCAAATCTGCTGGAGGATTTGACCGAACTGGAAGACCTGGAACGCATTCGACACCTGTTTGATGACCTTGAGAACAAGCGCGAACTGATCCGCCTGCTTGGCCTGGCGGAATCTGCAGAAGGCGTGCGGATTTTCATTGGTTCGGAAAACAAGCTGTTTTCCATGTCCGGTTCATCGCTGATCATTTCGCCTTACAAGGATTCCGAGCAAAAGATCGTCGGTGTGCTGGGCGTAATCGGGCCAACCAGGCTGAATTATGCCAGGATCATTCCCATGGTGGACTATACAGCGCGGGTCATCGGACGTTTCCTGACTTGATTTTTTGGCGCTGAAGGCTGATATCGGTGCACAAACGCAACGTACCAGGCTGTCATAAAGACCATGAACGACATATCCGACACAGAAAAAGATTCACCGTGGGTTGATCCGGACTTGCCGGAAGCTGACGGTCACACTGAAATCGATGGCGCAGAGTCTGCCCAGGCATCCGGCACTTCCGAGGCTAATCAGGATC
The DNA here is from genome assembly GCA_021775835.1 of Hyphomicrobiales bacterium. The sequence continues at coordinate 52,185 of JAJFHC010000147.1, forward strand.
TGGTTGACGCGGCAGTCGCGGAACTAGCCAGTCTCAGAACTGAAAATGCCGATCTGCGAGAAAAGCTCCTGCTCACGATCGCCGACATGGAAAATCTGAGGCGGCGCACGGAACGCGAGAAGCAGGATGCCGGCAAGTATGCCATTACCCGGTTTGCACAGGACGTGCTTTCTGTGGGTGACAATCTGACGCGTGCCATTGCCAGCATGGACGACGAGACGCGCAACTCGGCTGCAGAAGGCATCAGCAACCTGATCGCCGGCGTCGAGATGACCGAGCGTGAACTGCAGAACGCGCTGTCCCGTCACGGCATCACCCAGCTCACCCCGAAAGGTGAAAAGTTCGACCCGAACTTTCATCAGGCGGTTTTCGAAATGGAGAACCCGGATGTCCCGTCGGGGACGGTAATCGAGCTCATTCAAGCCGGCTACGTTATCAATGACAGAGTCCTCAGGCCTGCAATGGTCGGGGTCTCGAAAGGCGGTCCAAAAGCGGCTCCCGCTCCGGTTGCCGATACGGCAGCGGAAACCCTTCAACCGGAAGACACACCGGATTCAAGCCCTGAAGCGGCCGGTCAGGCTTCGGCTTACACCGACCCGCTGGAACAAGCGGCAGCTGGCGATCCAGGCGACGACCCCGCCGGTCACAGCGTTGACAAGAGCGCTTGATACCAAGAGAAGCAAGTACGTCCCCTGGTATGAATTCAGGCTGGTGTCACCCGCCGGAATGTCAGGTTGATGCGGCCGCCATCGCGTAGCAATGACGATGAGCCCCATAGTACCCGGTCGATGCCGTGATAGGCATGCCTCGCCTCGTGCTCAAGGATAACGGCGTCGCCGGAAGTGAGTTTGACTGATTGCGTGGGACCGCGCCGCTCCAGACCGCCCATCCGAAAAACCGCCGTGTCTCCCAGTGAAATCGACAGGACAGGCGCGTGCTTGTCTTCCTCGTCTTCATCGCGGTGAAGCCCCATGCGGGCTTTTTCGTCCCGGTAGAAATTTACAAGACAGCATTCCGGCGGCACAGGCCAGGCGGTGAGATCGTTCCACATTGCCAGAAACTCATCGGGCAAGGCCGGCCATGGTTTTCCCGTTTCCGGGTGATGGGCCTGGTAGCGATAACCCGATTTGTCCGACACCCAGCCCAGGGGCCCCAGATTAGTCATCAGAACCGAAAACGGCCGCCCTGTTCGGGGCATGACCGGGCGGTAGAAAGGTGCGGTGGCAACACAAGCGCGCAGGATTTCGAGCACGCGATTCTGCGCCGCGAGATCAAGATAGTCCGGTGCCAGTCTAAAGCCTTTGTTAATCAATTTGCCGGTTCCTGATTACGGAATGCGGTCCAGCGATCATAATTCGCTTCGATTTGCCAATTTTATCACCTGATTCGCTTGCAGCATACGTTTCGCGGACCTATATAAGCGACGAACCAAACATTGATGTTCATACTCAGGAAACCGAAACCCGTCTCTCGTTTCGGCGGGAAATAAAGGGTGCTCCCCCGGGAGGCCTGGAACGGTTTGCCGAACAAAGAGGTAGTTAGACATGTCGAAAGTCATTGGCATTGACCTTGGCACGACCAATTCATGCGTCGCAGTCATGGATGGCGCCACGCCAAAAGTCATTGAAAATTCCGAAGGGGTTCGTACAACACCTTCAATGGTCGCGTTTACCGAAGATGGTGAGCGTCTTGTGGGCCAGCCCGCCAAACGGCAGGCGGTCACCAACCCCGAGAATACATTTTTTGCAATCAAGCGCCTGATTGGCCGGTCATTCGATGACCCGACCACCCAGAAAGACCGGGACATGGTCCCCTACACCATCGCCAAGGCAGACAACGGCGATGCGTGGGTTGAATCGCGCAGCGAGAAATACTCGCCTTCACAGATTTCTGCCTTCATCCTGCAGAAGATGAAGGAAACGGCAGAATCCTTCCTTGGGTCCGAAGTCACCCAGGCCGTGATCACCGTGCCAGCCTACTTCAACGACGCCCAGCGCCAGGCAACTAAGGACGCCGGCAAGATCGCCGGCCTTGAAGTGCTCCGGATCATCAACGAGCCGACCGCTGCGGCACTGGCCTATGGTCTTGACAAGAACGATGGCAAAACAATCGCCGTTTACGATCTTGGCGGTGGTACATTCGATGTCTCGATCCTTGAGATCGGCGACGGTGTGTTCGAAGTGAAATCGACCAACGGGGACACATTCCTCGGCGGCGAAGACTTCGACCTGCGTCTGGTCGATTATCTGGCGGACGAATTCAATAAAGACAACGGCATTAACCTGCGCAACGACAAGCTCGCCCTGCAGCGCCTCAAAGAAGCTGCGGAAAAGGCCAAGATTGAGCTTTCTTCAGCGCAGCAGACGGAAGTCAATCTGCCATTCATCACCGCGGACCAGTCCGGACCGAAACACTTGACCATGAAGCTCACCCGCTCCAAGCTTGAAAGCCTGGTTGAGGATCTGGTTCAGCGGACCGTCGGTCCTTGTCAGGCCGCTCTCAAAGATGCCGGTCTCAAGGCCGCGGAAATTGATGAAGTGGTCATCGTCGGTGGCATGACCCGTATGCCGAAGATCCGCGAAACGGTTCAGAACTTCTTCGGCAGAGAGCCGAATATGAGCGTCAATCCGGACGAAGTGGTCGCCATGGGTGCCGCCATCCAGGCCGGCGTTCTGCAAGGCGACGTCAAGGATGTCCTGCTGCTCGACGTGACGCCGCTTTCGCTCGGCATTGAAACACTGGGCGGTGTGTTTACCCGTCTGATCGACCGCAACACGACGATCCCGACCAAGAAGGGCCAGGTGTTCTCGACAGCGGAAGACAGCCAGAATGCCGTGACCATCCGGGTGTTCCAGGGTGAACGTGAAATGGCGTCCGACAACAAGCTGCTCGGACAATTCGACCTGGTCGGTATTCCGCCGGCACCGCGCGGTGTACCGCAGATCGAAGTGGCCTTCGACATTGATGCCAACGGTATCGTCAATGTTGCGGCGACCGACAAGGCAACCGGCAAGGAACAGAACATCCGCATCCAGGCGTCAGGCGGCCTGTCCGACGACGACATCGATCAGATGGTCAAGGATGCGGAGGCCCATGCTGATGAAGACAAGCTGCGCAAGGATCTTGTGGAAGCCAAGAATCAGGGCGAAGCACTGATCCACTCGACCGAGAAGACCCTGACCGACCTCGGCGACAAGGTGGCTGAGGCCGACAAGAGTGTCATCGAGGCGGCCGTTACCGACCTCAGGGGCGTCCTAGAAGGTGATGACGCCGACGACATCAAGGCGAAGTCCGAGGCCCTTGCACAAGCCAGCATGAAACTAGGCGAAGCCATGTATCAGAACGACGGCGAAGGCGAAGGCGAAAGCAGCGGAGACGATGCCGCCGCCGATACCAGCGCATCTGATAACGACGATGTGGTCGATGCGGATTTCGAAGAAGTCGACGACGACAGCAAAAAATCCGCCTGACCTCTTTCCTCCTTTTCGAACACCAAGGAAAGAGCGTTGCATCACTCGCTATTCACATCCAACACCGGCAACCCGGGATCCTTGATCCCGGGTTTTGCTGCGTTCGCGGGGGCGGATAAAAATGGACAAGCGTGACTTTTACGACGTGCTCGGGGTCGACCGCAGTGCCAACGAAAAAGACCTCAAGAGCGCCTTCCGCAAACTGGCCATGCAATATCACCCCGACCGAAATCAGGGCGATGCCGAGGCCGAAACGAAGTTCCGCGAAGCCACCGAAGCCTACGAGGTTCTGAAAAATCCTCAATCGCGTTCGGCCTATGACCAGTACGGTCACGCAGCCTTTGAGCAGGGCGGGCGCGGCGGCCCTGGTTTCGGTCAGGATTTTTCCAGTTCAATGTCGGACATTTTCGACGACCTGTTCGGCGATTTCATGGGCCGACGCGGTGGCGGCGGCGGTGGCCGGGAACGTGGCGCGGACCTGCGCTACAATATGGAAATTTCCCTCGACGACGCGTTCAATGGCAAAACCGCACAGATCAGGGTGCCGACCAGCGTCACGTGCGAATCCTGCACCGGTTCAGGCGCCAAGCCGGGAACTGTGCCGGAAACCTGCAATACTTGTGGCGGCGTCGGCAAAGTGCGGGCAAGCCAGGGTTTCTTTACGATCGAACGTACCTGCCCGACCTGCCAGGGCCGTGGCGAATCCATCACCGACCCGTGCGGCGAGTGCGGCGGTCTGGGCCGAACCACCAAGGAACGGAATCTGTCCGTAAACATTCCCCAAGGGGTTGAGGAAGGCACTCGGATCAGGCTGGCCGGAGAAGGCGAGGCCGGAACCAGAGGCGGCCCCACCGGCGACCTCTACATCTTCCTGTCGATCGAACCTCACGAGTTCTTTCAACGCGACGGTGCGGACCTGTTCTGCCTTGTGCCGCTGTCCATGACAACAGCGGCTCTTGGTGGCGAAATAGAGGTGCCGACTGTGGACGGCGGACGGGCGCGCGTGAAGGTCCCTGACGGCACTCAGTCGGGCAAGCAGTTTCGTTTGCGCGGCAAGGGCATGCCGGTTCTTCGATCGAAGCAATCCGGTGATCTGTTTATCCAGGTAACCGTGGAAACACCGGTAAGCCTGTCGCGCAAACAAAAGCAGTTGCTCAAGGAATTCGAGTCGGCATCGCAAGACAGCAACAACCCGGAGTCGTCGAGTTTCTTTTCGCGTGTAAAAGAATTCTGGGATGGGTTAAGCGACTAGACGCAGAATGCGGAGAGTTTATCGCGCAGCGCAACGATCCCGGCAGCCCATCACACGGGGAGTATTCACATGGCGGGACATGCAAAGATTCTGGCCCGTGATCCCACTGCACCATCACCCGCGCTGTTGCGTACCGCCGCACCGTCGTCCATCAATTGACCCGCAAATCTGATTCAATGTGGTCGGATGATGTTCTAGTATAATCGACAATTGTTCAATCCCACCCTCAGGAGACATTCCTCATGAAAGGTTACTGGATCGCCCACGTTACGGTGACGGACCCGGATCAATACAAGAACTATGCGGACAGCGCCCCGGAGGCGTTCAAGAAGTACAACGCGACCATCTGTGCACGCGGCGGGCGGTATACACAATTGGAGGGCGAGGGTCACGCGCGCAATGTGGTACTCGAGTTTCCATCCTACGAAGACGCCCTCGCGTGTTACAATTCTCCAGAGTATCAGTCTGCCCGGAAACATCGCGAAGGTGCCGGCATCATCTCGCTTGTGATTGTTGAAGGGGTCTGAATCTTCGCAGGACCTGACATATTTCGATGGGTGTAATCGGGCATGACCATTTCAGATACAGCAGAGCTTGAGAAACTGCGCGGCATCGGGCGCATTGTCGCCCAGGTGCTCGAGGCCATGGGTCGGGCGCTCGAGCCCGGTATGACCACATTGGAGCTCGATGCGCTCGGAGAGAAATTGCTGGAGGACGCCGGCGCCCGATCGGCACCGCGCGTGATGTACGACTTTCCTGGCGGCACCTGCATCAGCATCAACGAGGAGGTCGCCCACGGGATACCGGGGTCCAGGGTGATCAAGGCCGGCGATCTCGTGAACATCGATGTGTCGGCGGAAATGGATGGCTTCTTTTCCGACACCGGATCGAGCTTTGCCGTGCCGCCTGTGACGAAGCAGGTCGAGACCTTATGCCGGGATGGCAAGCGCGCCCTGTGGGAAGGTATCCGTGCGGTGAAACCCGGTGGACCGCTCAATGAAATCGGCCGGCGGATCGAGGCTTTTGCGATCAAGAACAACTATCAGCTGATCCGGAACCTTGCGAGCCATGGGGTAGGGCGCTCGCTGCACGAGGAGCCCAAGGAAATCGCGACCTGGCACGAACCTCGCGACAAGCGGATCATCAAGGAAGGATCGGTATTTACTGTCGAGCCGTTCCTGTCGACCGCGTCGGACTGGGTTGAACAGGCCGATGACGGCTGGACCCTGTTTGCCGATCCTGGCAACCTGACTGTTCAATATGAACACACACTGGTGGCGACCAAGCGGGGACCTCTGGTCTTGACGACCGTGCATTGAAACCCGGACAATACTTGATGGGTATTGCCTGCCTTTCATTCCTGCTTTCGCCCTGTTATAGGGATGCCCTTGATGGTCGGGTGTCTCAGCGACGTTCGTCACCCCGGTGAAAGCCGGGGTCCAGGAACGGAACCTGTGATGCCCTGCGCTGTGACACTGGATTCCGGCGTGCGCCGGAACGACGATAGATGGATCGGTCAGACAAATGTCGGATATGGGATTGGTGATCGTTGGTGCTGGCGGCCGCATGGGGCGAACGCTGACGCAGGTGGTTCACGAAACGCCCGGCTGTTTTATCTCGGGCGGACTTGAGGCCGAAGGGTCTGTGTTTCTTGGTCAGGACGTGGGAACGCTTGCCGGTGTTGGCGAACTGGGTGTGACAGTGTCGGACGATCCGCTCGAACTGTTCGTCAAAGCGCAAGGGGTGCTCGATTTCACGGTGCCCGCTGCAACCGTCAGTCTTGCAGGTCTCGCCGCTCAGGCGCGGATCGTGCATGTGATCGGCACGACGGGATGCAGCGCGGAAGACGATGAAAAGATCAAGGCGGCCAGCCGGCATGCCACCATCATCAAGTCGGGCAACATGAGCCTGGGCGTCAATCTGCTGGCAGCCCTGACGCGGAAAGTTGCAGCAAGCCTCGGGGAAGAGTTCGATATCGAAGTGGTGGAGATGCATCACCGCCACAAGGTCGATGCCCCCTCGGGCACGGCCCTTCTGCTTGGAGAGGCTGCAGCCCAGGGTCGCAACGTTGATCTTGAGGGCAAGGCCGTGCGGTCACGCGACGGTCATACCGGTGCGCGCCGGCCGGGAGATATCGGTTTCGCAACCCTGCGGGGGGGAAGCGTGGTCGGCGAACATTCAGTGGTGTTTGCCGGGGACGCAGAGCGGATCGAGCTTGTCCACAAGGCGGAAAGCCGTGAAATTTTCGCGCGCGGTGCGGTGCGCGCAGCACTGTGGGGCCAGGGCCGGGGCCCGGGCCTGTTTTCCATGGCGGATGTGCTCGACATCGCGGATATCTGAAGTGTACGCATAAAACGAAGAATCCCTAACCTCGAAGGATACCACCCTCACATGACACGGCATCTTGTTCTCGTCCGTCACGGACAGAGCGAATGGAACCTGAAAAACCTGTTCACAGGCTGGAAGGACGTGGACCTGACCGATACCGGCATCGCGGAGGCCCATGCAGCGGGCAAGGCGCTCAAGGCACGCGGCCTGGTTTTCGATCTGGCATTCACCAGCAAGCTCATCCGTGCCCAGCGCACACTCGACATCATGCTGGACGAACTCGACCAGACAAAGTTGGAGACCCGCGAGGACGAGGCGCTCAATGAGCGCGACTACGGTGACCTCACTGGGCTCAACAAGGACGATGCGCGCAAACGCTGGGGTGACGAGCAAGTGCATATCTGGCGCCGGTCGTTCGACATCAATCCACCCGGCGGCGAAAGCCTAAAGGATACCGCGGCTCGGGTCCTGCCCTATTACCGCGCGGAAATTGTGCCTGAAATCAAAGCCGGCAAAACTATTCTGATTTCCGCCCACGGCAACTCCCTGCGGGCGCTGGTGATGGAACTCGAAGCCATGGCTCCAGACGAAATCATCAAACTCAATATCGCCACCGGCGCGCCGATCATCTATACCCTCGATGAAGACGGCAAGGTTCTGGACAAGGTCGACCTGGAAGAAGCCTGACCTCTACATGCTGTAGGTTTGCGAGCGGGCGCCGGCTCAAGGCCGGTGACCGAGAGAGTCACATATCCGAGGGGGAATCGTTTCCCGGTCAAGCGTAGCGCGTACCGGGGTCCACTCGCTTTCGGTGGCACTGTTCTAGGTAATCGTCGCGGTTCCCTGGTCCAGCAACGCAGACTCCCAGCCGATGATTGCCTGCTTGCGGGTCAGGCCCCAATGGTAACCGCCCAGCTCTCCCGATTTGCGGAAGACACGGTGGCAGGGCACGACAAACGGGATCGGGTTACGGCCGACCGCGCTGCCGACGGCGCGCACGGCGCGAGGGTTGCCGATATGTTCAGCGACGTCGCTGTAGGAAGAGGCCGCACCGTTTGGGATCTTCAACAGCGTGCGCCAGACGGACACATCGAACTCGGATCCTATGAGCACGATCTTGAGCGGCCGGTCGGCAGACCACTGATCAGGACTGAAGATGCTTTCCATATAAGGTGCTGTTCGATTCGGATCCTCAACGAATGTTGCCCGGGGCCAACGACCCATCATTTCAAACAGGGTGTCGCTGCGGGCCTGACCATCTGAATCGGCAAACCCGATGCCCGCGAGGCCTCGGTCGGTGGCCATGGCAACCGTTATGCCGAAAGGCGAGGCATGAAAGCCGTAGGCAATTTCCAGGCCTTCGCCGCCAACCTTATAGTCACCGGGGGTCATGGCCTCGTAGCTCACGAACAGGTCGTGCAGCCGGCCCGGGCCTGAAAGTCCCACTTCATAGGTGGCATCCAGAACACTGGCGGACTGGCGCAGCATGGCGCGGGCATTGTCGAGGGCGATGGCCTGTACGAACTGTTTTGGGCTGATCCCGGCCCAACGGCTGAACAGTTTATGGAAATGCGCCGGGCTTAGGCCAATGTGGTCGGCGACGGCATCGAGGGAGGGATGCTCGCGCCAGTTTTCACTCAGGAACTCGACGGCGGCTGCAATCGTGTCATAGTCGCCGGTACGGCTCTTGGCATTTTGTGCGTGCATCTCGACACTGGGTTCCATCATCATCGACATGGTTTCTTGTCCCTGACTGGTGTTGTTCAATCTGGACTTAAGATAGGGTGGCGCCTGCTAGCCAACCACCCGATTCTTGTGACTTGAAGCCGATCCCAGGACGGACCGCAGTTCAGCGGCAAAGTCCTTGCGCTCGTCGGCCGACAAGAACGTTCCGACAGCCAGACGACGGCCATGAGAACTCAGAAAAAGCGGCCCGCAAGTGTCTTCGTCTTCGGTCATTTCAATCTTGAGCCAATAGGGCTGAAAGGTCCATTCGCGCATACGTCCGGCCTGGTCGAAACGCCGGACGATGACCGTCTCATCAGTAACATCCACCGTCTCACGGATCAGAGCCGACCGGTAATTCGCCTGAAAAGCCCAGTAGACCAGAAGCACATCGAGCCCAAGAAAGCCGATGACCGGCCAGGCCCCTACGATCAGGAAGACCACGCCGGCAATGAAACTGACCGACCCCAGCAATCCCATGACAACCAGAAATCCGGTCGGACTCAGGGACCGGTGCGGCGTCAGAACGACGGAGAGCCTGGAGGCCTCATCTTTTGCTGGTGTTGTCGTTTCAGTCATGGAGCATACGGCCGGTTTTTGGACACCTTTCCGATAAGACGCCAAGTCTATCACCAGAAGCCACACCGGTTGCGGAAATTTTGACGGCGCCACCTTCAGGTGCGCATTGCGTGGCGGGTGCCCTCGCCTTACCCTGTTCGCCAACACAGGGAGCGACGGATTGTGAAAAAAGACAATATCCATGAAATGTTTCGACGACTGGAAGCAGCCGACCCCGATCCCAAGGGCGAGCTCGACTACGTCAACGCCTTTACACTACTGGTCGCCGTTGTCCTGTCCGCCCAGGCCACCGATGTCGGTGTGAACCGGGCAACCAAGGCCTTGTTCGAAGTGGCGGACACACCGGAAAAAATGGTTGCGCTAGGGGAGGCGAAAGTCCGCGACTATGTCAAGACGATCGGGCTTTACCGTAACAAGGCTAAGAATGTCATCGGGTTATCTGAGCGGCTGATTGCCGAACACGACAGCGCGGTGCCCGAGGACCGGGAGGCGCTCGAGGCCTTGCCGGGGGTGGGGCGCAAGACCGCCAATGTGGTGCTCAACATCGCCTTTGGCATTCCCACGATCGCGGTCGACACCCACCTTTTCCGGATCGGCAACAGGTTGAAGCTGGCACCCGGCAAGACGCCGCTTGAAGTCGAAAAGAAACTTGAGAAAAAAGTGCCGCCGGAATTCCGACTCCACGCCCATCACTGGCTGATCCTGCACGGGCGTTATGTGTGCAAGGCCCGCAAACCGGATTGTCCGGCCTGCATCATCTCCGACCTGTGTTCGTTCAAGGGTAAGACGATCTAGATCGCATAACTGATGGAACTGAACATTTGCTGAGAGGGAAGAACACGTGCTGACTGGACAAATGCTGCAGCGGTCCGCAAAACGGTTTCCGGAAAAGACAGCAATCATATGCGGTGAAACAAAGCTCAGTTACCGGGAACTGGATCGCAAATCCAATCAGCTGGCAAATGCACTCCTGGACCTGGGCCTCGAGAAGGGCGCCAAGGTCGCCATGCTGAGCCGCAATCTTGCCGAGTACGGTGTGGTCTTTTTCGGCGTGGCGCGGACCGGATATGTGCTGACCAACATCTCAGTGCTTTATGCGCCTGAGGAACTGGCCTATGTGCTCGCCAAGGCTGATGTCGAGGTATTGATTTTCGACGACGTGTTCGCCGAGAAAGTTGCGGCGGTGCGTGCCCTTCTGCCACGGCTTAGATTGTTGATCGGATTTGGCAGTAACGAGGCCCTGCCTGATACCCACACGTTCGACGATTTCATATCGACTCATTCGACCGAAGCTCCAGCGGTTGAGCTGTCCGAGTTGGATCCATTCTGCATGACCTATACGGGCGGCACGACAGGGCGCCCCAAGGGCGTCCTTTGCGACCATCGGGCACGCGCGATCACAGCACACACGGTGATGATCGAAGAAGCCATCGACGAACGAGACCGCGTTGGCATTGTCACACCGCTGTTTCATGTGGCGGCGCTCAACATAATGTTTCAACCAGCCATACTCGCGGGCGCCACCACCTTGTTCCTGACAAAGTGGGACCCTGCGGACTTCGTCGCGATGGTGAAACGACACAAAATGACAGCAAACTTCATGGTGCCGACCCAGGCTGCCATGCTGCTCAATGACGAAAGCTTTGACCCTGAATCGCTGAAAAGCTGGCGCAAGGCAAGTTTTGCAGGCGCGCCCATGCCGGACTGGGTCCAGTCTGAATTGCGGCGGCGTTTGCCGGAGCTTGCGCTGACGCAGATCTACGGGCAATCGGAAATGGGCGTGATTGCCGTCCTTCGCAACTGGTATCTTCCGGCTAAGCTGGGGAGTGTTGGCCGACAGGCATACAATGTCGATACGCGTGTCGTGGATACCGATGGCCAAGACGTGACTCCAGGCGAGATCGGCGAGGTGGTCTCTCGCGGCGAAAACGTGATGATGGAATATTACAACGAGCCGGAACAGACGCAGGAGTTCTTCAAGCTTGGCGATGGCTGGGGATGGTCGGGTGACCTGGCGACAATCGACGGGGACGGCTTCATCACGCTGATTGACCGGTCAAAGGATCTGATCATTTCAGGTGGCGAAAACATCTATCCCAAGGAAATAGAAACCGTCCTGTACCAGCTTCCACAAGTGGCGGAGTGCGCTGTGTTTGGTATCCCCGACGACAAGTGGGGTGAGGTCCCGGCGGCTTATCTGCAGCTCAAGCCCGGTGCGGAATTGACTGAAGAACTGGTCACGCAACACTGTGCCGAAAAACTGGCCCGCTTCAAGCGTCCGCGCACGATACGTTTCGTGGACGACTTTCCAAAAACACCCATCGGCAAGATCCAGAAGAACGTATTGAAAGACTCCTTCTGGAGCGGGCGGAACAAGAAAATCTGAACGGGACGCCTTGAAGACGTGGATCAAGGAGGCGATAGTAAAAAGGAACTCGGTCGATGTTGACTTTTTCTTCGTTACTTGTTCACCGAGGGCCGGCCACCACAGGCTGCGGTTATCAAGTCGTTCAGTAATTTTACGCTGCGATTCTGCTCGCGAGACAGATGTGCCAGGAAGAACCGGTCGCTGTAAGAAGCGATCGAATCTCCGAGGTTGCGCATCTCACCGGCCGCTGTCCAGGACTCACAAAAATGTTCGGGCAGATACCCTATGTAGGCACCCGAGAGTATCAGCAGGGCCAAGCTTTCCATGTGCGATGTGATCGCTGTCGGCGTGAACTCCAGACCCCGCGGTGGCCGCTGGCCCTGCATGTAGCTTCTGGCGGCGAATGACTGCTGAAGAAGAACATGCTGGTCAATTGCGCTATCCGGCTTCGTGAAAAGTGGATGTTTGTTGCCACATACTAGGATTTGCTTCTCCGTGAACATTTGCATAGAAGCGATGGAAGGATGAGTGTCTTCAATCGGTGTAAGGATGAGTTGATAGCGACCATCGAGCAGTCGCTGGCGTAGATCCTGCGGTGACGCCACTTCGATATGTAGCAGCACCTTGGGCGCGGCCTCGGCGAATTCGCCCAGCGCCTGCGCCAGCTTCAATGCTGGATTGGTGTACATCGCATCGACCGTTGCGAAATGAACCGTTCCAGCCGGCTCACCACGAACCGAACCCGCAATCGATGAGAAATTTTCGACGGACCGGAACAGATTGAGCGATGCATCATGAATACGCGCACCTTCTTCAGTCAGCGCAAATCCACCTCGACCGCGTGTGCAAAGCCTCATGCTGAGGCGGGATTCCAGATGCGCGATGTGATTACTGATCGTCGCCGGCGAAAGGCCAAGTTCGAATTGCGCACGGGCAAACCCCTGATGGCGAACCACTGCCTGAAACACCCGCAGGAGCCGTAGATCAATGTCTGCGAGCTGATCGTGGGGTTGTTGCCGAAAGCTCATACGTTTGAGTTTATCAAAGTAAGCAATGACACAATAGTATTTTTCAGCGTGAGTTACCGTCCTATCGTGTATTCCAATGCGGCGGCTCTGTTGATGTCTTGGTCCGCTGCTGAAAAAAGTTGGGAGGAATAATTTATGACCACACTAACCAAATGGTTTCTGGCTATGGCGCTCATCCTCGTGGCGGCGCCTCTTGAGGCCAAGACATTGAAGCTTGCCCATTCGACATGGGTCGGTTACGGACCGTTTTACATCGCCCGCGATAAGGGCTTCTTCAAAGAAGAGGGGGTCGATGTCGAACTGACGATAATGGAGGATACGCCGCTCAAAATGGGTGCCTTCATGGCGGGCCAAATTGACATGGTTGCCTCAACTGCCGATGAATTTCCGATCTACGTGAAACCCGGCAAAGGTGTTCGTTACATTCTGGCGGTCGACAACTCAAAAGGCGGAGACGGTGTTGTCGCTACCAAAGACATCAAGACTGTTGCGGACCTCAAGGGCAAACGGGTCGCTTTTGAGGAGGGTTCAGTCTCTCAGTTCTTTTTCAACGCCCTGTTGAAGGAAGCGGGCCTCAAACAATCCGATGTCGAGATTGTCAATATGACTGCAACTGACGCAGGAACAGCCTTCGCGGCAAAGCAGATTGATGCCGCCGTGACATGGGAGCCTGCCCTGAGCCAGGGAGCCAATTCCAAGCACGGACATTTGCTCGTGTCCAGTGCCGAGAAGCCCGGGCTCATTTCAGATGTCGTCGCGGTCACTCCAGAAACGGCGGCGGCGCATAAGGATGAGTTGAAGGCGTTTGTGCGAGCCTGGTATCGGGCTCTGGCTTTCCTGAAGGACAATCCCGATGAGTCCTACAAGATCATGTCGAAGGGCGTTGGCGGCTGGCTTGAGGATCCAAACGAGTTCAAGGCAACCGTGACGGGTATCGAGTATCTCGATAAGCCTATGAACAAGGCATTTTTCGGCACGCCCGAAGCGCCGGGTCAGGTTTACAAGACCCTGGGTGACGCGTTGGACATCTGGAAGGGCTTCGACCGGATCCAGGTTGAAATGTCGCCGGCCGATATTATCGATCATTCCTTCATCGGCGGTTGATAGAGACATGCGTGGGCTCGCGGCTGGACTAAAAGACATTCTCACGCCACGCCGCGAACTGCCCGCCGGTCTCGGCATAACGACGAGTCTGCTGTTTGCCGGTGGAATCCTTGCTTTCTGGGCAATCGCTACCTATGGCGGGTTCGTGGATACATTGTTCTTCCCGGAACCGCATACGGTCGTGACTGCATTCTGGAAGACGCTGCTTGACGGGACATTGCTCAAGCACACCTGGTCGAGTTTGGTTGTGATCAATATCGGCTTTGCCCTGTCATCCGTTCTTGCAATTCCCCTGGGAATTCTAATGGGAAGTTTCCGCATCGTGCAGGCAGCGATCGAGCCGGTCGTGAATTTCACGCGCTATCTGCCCGTAACCTCAATGATTCCCCTGCTGATTCTGTGGATCGGCATCGGTCTGGAGGAGAAAGTTGCCGTCATATTCATCGGCACATTCTTCCAGCAAATCGTCATGATTGCAGACACTGCAAGACAGGTTCCCAACGAGATGTTCAGTGCCGCTTATACCTTGGGTGCAGGACGTGGCCAGGTTGTTTCCCGGGTTCTGGTTCCGGCAACGTTGCCCGGCGTGATCGACACGCTGCGGGTTACTATGGGGTGGGCATGGACTTATCTGGTTGTCGCAGAACTCGTCGCTTCGAATTCCGGGCTTGGCTACATGAGCATGCAGGCCATGCGAGGATTGCATGCAGAACGAATTTTCCTCGCAATTCTGGTGATCGGTGTTCTGGGCATGATCACCGACCAGCTGTTCAAATTGGCCAAGCGACACCTGTTGCCTTGGGCAGAGCAACGTTGAGATTGCGAACATGGGTGTAGTTTCCGTCGAACATGTCAGCCTGGAATTCAAGTCACCTCATGGCGAGGCCGTGGTAGCGCTTGAGGACCTGTCACTGGAAGTACCAAACAAGCAGTTTGCTGTAATTGTGGGCCCCTCCGGATGTGGCAAATCCAGCTTACTGAATTTGATCGCGGGATTGTCGCGTACGACCCGCGGCACGTGCAGCGTGGACGGACGTGAGGTCCGCGATCCCGGTGCCGACCGCGGAATGGTGTTCCAGAACTATTCATTGTTTCCGTGGCTGACGGTACTCGGCAATGTAGAATTCGGTCTTGCCTTGAAAGGCATGCCCGTCGCTGAACGCATTGAGCGCGCAGAGAGCTATGTGGCTGCCGTTGGGCTTTCAGGTTTCGAGAAAGCCTATCCCAACCAGCTGTCTGGCGGCATGAAACAACGCGTTGCCATTGCCAGGGCGCTGGCCAACGATCCCGAAGTCTTGCTCATGGACGAGCCGTTTGGGGCCCTTGACAGTCAGACACGTTCGGTCATGCAGGAGCTGTTACTCGACATCTGGGAACGTGAGCACAAAACGGTTTTGTTCGTGACACATGATATTGATGAAGCATTGTTCCTGGGAGATACTGTTTATGTAATGTCGGCGCGGCCGGGCCGGTTTATTGACACCATCACCGTCGATCTGCCACGGCCACGTAAATACGATCTCATCACCTCCGAACCGTTTATCGCGTTGAAACGGCGCATCCAGAAGAATTTGCACGCCGAAGTGCAAAAGGCGCTTGCCGTAGCCCATGCCGAGCGTGGCTGATGCAGACCTTTGACCGCAAATTCGATTTCGTCGTCATTGGCGCCGGCTCTGCCGGTTCCGTCATGGCTCGGCGGCTGTCTGATCGGGCGGATCTAAACGTGCTGTTGATCGAAGCTGGGCCTTCGGACTGGCATCCTCTCATACATCTGCCGACTGGTGAGATCTACACGATTGGCAGTCAGGTAGACTGGAAATTTGAAACAGAGCCGGAACCGCATTTGAATGGCCTCAGGATTGACCAACCGCGCGGCCGGGTGCTTGGCGGTTCGTCATCCATCAACGGGCAGCTCTACGTCCGTGGACATAAACGCGACTACGATGAATGGAGACAACTCGGTAACGCCGGTTGGGACTGGGAAAGCGTTCTGCCGTACTTCAAACGTTCAGAGGCCTGGAAGGGCGATGCTGGAGAACTGCGGGGGCGTGACGGGCCGCTCCAGACCGCACATGGCCGCTATCGCATGGAGTTGTACGACGCGTTTATCGAGGCAGGTCGACAGGCTGGCTATCCATACAATCGCGACTACAATGGCGCTGAATTTGAAGGCTTCGTGTGGAGTCAGTATACCCACATTCACAAGTTTCCGCTGCGCTGTTCGGCGTCACGTGCGTATCTGTGGCCGGTTCGCCGGCGCAAAAACCTGACTGTGTGGACAAATGCGCAGGCCGGTCGTCTTTTGCGCGACGGCGACCGTGTTACCGGTGTTGAGGTCTTGCATAAGGGGTCCAAACAGATCGTTGCCGCCGACCGCTCGGTAATTCTTTCAGCCGGTGCGTATCATTCTCCGCAGATGTTGATGTTGTCGGGTATCGGAGATCCGTCTCAGATCGAACGACACAGTATCGATGTGACTCATTCATTGCCAGGTGTCGGGAAAAACCTGCAAGACCATTTTGGCTCTCTTGTTCAACATCGATGCTTGAAGCCGATAACGTATTACAACATGCGTAATCCGCTCAAGGCTGTGGCGGCCGGGTTACGTTTTGCCCTGACCGCCAGTGGGCCTTTGTCTGTGTTTCCAATGAATGTCATGGCTTTCCTGCGCTCGGACACCTCACTTGAACGACCCGATTTGCAATTCTACCTCGTACCATCGGCCATGAACCCAAATCATGAGAAGGATCCGTGGCCAAAGTTTCACGGTTACAGTATTCACTGGTGCGATTTGCATCCGGAATCGCGTGGTGAGGTCGAGCTGCGTTCCTCAAATCCGGAGGACGCGCCACGCATTTTTCATAATTATCTTGCCGCAGAGCGCGACCGGATCATCAATCGGCGTGCCTTTGAGATTGCCCGTGACCTTCACAGTCAACCGGCCTTTGATGGAGTTCGTGGAGAAGAATTGGTGCCCGGGCCAGACATCAAGAGTGACTCCGAGCTAGACACAGCTACAGCGGCCTATTGCTCTTCGCATTATCATCCGGTCGGAACCTGCAAAATGGGTCAGGACGAATTGGCAGTAGTCGACGAACGTTTGAAAGTGCGGGGTCTGGAGGGGCTTCGTGTCGTTGATGCCTCGATCATGCCCCGTCTGGTTGGTGCCAACACCAATGCCCCAACAATCATGATTGCGGAAAAAGGAGCCGATATGGCTCTCGAAGACGTCGGTTGATGGACCGGTGCCACGGCCCCCGGGTGAACGTCCAGCCAAAACCGAATCAGTGGGCTTCAATCATGCGGCGGGTGTTGGCGGCGTAGGTCGACTTGAAGACGTGAACCATGAAGGCGGTGGCGAACAGCGGCAGCAGCAGGTTGGCGAAGGGGATCATGGCGAGACCTGCCAGCATGAGGCCGGCCATCAGCACTTTCGACGAGTTCTCGCGGCGCAAGGCTTTGGCGTCGTCGGGGGGCATGTGGCGCATGCCGACCATCTCGAAATATTCACGGCCAAGCAAATAGCCATTACCGAACAGGAAGGCGATGATATTCAAGCCGGGGACCCAGGCTACAAGCAGGACAAGAATGTTCACGAGGATAAGAATGGCTGTGAACTTCAGGGCAACCCCCATCGACTGGGTGATCGGCAATTCGGTGCCCGGTGTGTCGTCGGGATAATGCCGCTCTTCGACGGCTTCGGCGACCTGGTCGAGGAAAATGCCGGCAAACAGGCCCGTGATCGGGCTGATCAGGAATACCAGGCCGATAATGACGCCAAGACCGGCAAGGACGGCAATGATAGTGTCAACATAAGGCAGGTCCGAGATCGTGAAGTGTGCCAGGATCGCCTGAAGTCCGACACCGACGGCGACAAACAGACCCAATGTCAGGCCCAGGGCCTTCAGAAGCACTATTCGGAAGGGCGGTGAAAACATCTGGTCGATGGCCTTGAACGCACTCGTGATCATTTACGAACCTGTCCTGAACTTCGGGTTGATACGCACTCGGGTGGGACGTAATGCGTCTTTTGGGAATAAACAAGGCTGTGTTTGAATTTCGGATTGCCAGACGGATGCGGGTCCCTATACTCCGCCGCAATCTTTTTCCCATTTCGGCTGGAGTTTTCCCTAGATGACCCATAAACCTGTAGACGTTGTCGGCATCGGCAACGCCATCGTCGACGTGCTTGCACGTATTGACGATGACTTTCTGGAAACCCACGGTATCGCTAAAGGCGCCATGCACCTGGTCGACGAAGACCAGGCCCGCACACTCTATAGTGCGATGGGCCCGGGTATCGAGATTTCCGGAGGATCGGCGGCCAATACGATTGCCGGCGTCGCGTCGTTCGGAAGCCACGGTGCCTATATCGGCAAGGTCCGCGACGATCAGCTGGGCGAAGTCTTTTCCCACGACATCCGTGCCGCGGGCGTGGATTTTTCGGTCGCTCCGGCAACATCAGGCCCGGCAACGGCGCGCAGCATGATCCTGGTGTCACCGGACGGCGAACGCACGATGAACACGTTCCTCGGTGCCTGTGTGGGGCTTGGACCGGACGATGTCGAACCGTCACGCATTCAGTCGGCAAAGGTGACGTACCTGGAAGGCTACCTTTGGGATCCGGCGGACGCCAAGAAAGCCTTTCTGAAAGCCGCCAAACTGGCCCACGACGCCGACCGCAAGGTTTCCCTCACCCTGTCGGATGCATTTTGCGTTGATCGGTACCGCGACGAGTTCATGGGCCTGCTCCGTGAGGACGTCGATATTCTGTTTGCAAACGAAGCCGAGATCTGCTCGCTCTATAGAATGGAGAGTTTCGATACTGCCCTGCAGGCGGTTCGGGGAGACTGCAAACTGGCGGTGCTGACGCGCAGCGAAAAAGGCTGCGTCATTGCCAGCGCCGACGAGGTTCATGTGGTCGATGCGGAGCCGATCGAAAAGCTGGTCGATGCCACCGGGGCCGGTGATCTTTTTGCCGCCGGTTTCCTTCACGGGTTCACGAGCGGCAAGGGTCTTGCGGACTGTGGCCGTTTGGGAGCGATCGCTGCTGCCGAAGTCATCAGCCATATGGGGGCGAGACCCGAAGTGTCCCTTAAGGATCTTGCCGAAAAAGCCGGCCTGTGACTTACACTGCACGTCAGCGATAAAACTCGACATAGAAGACAACGCTGCCGAGCGGCGTCACATGGTGGAGCACGTCGGGTTCGACGATGCCGCACTGGTCCGGGCTCAAGACAACTTCCTCCTGTCGTGACGGAATGGTGTAGCGCAGCGTGCCGGAAAGTACCCGGATGACGCCCCATACGCCGGACTTTGTGCTGTGATCGCGCAACAGTTTCGACGGCACGGTTTTCTCGGTGAACTCCGGCGTCCTGCTGTAGCTTGCAACGCCTTCAGGTAGCGTTTTCATAAATTGTGTCTCCCTTCAGGGGCTTAGCAAAAATCATTACATGGATCACGAGCAGGAGTGGTACCGGCGCCGACCGGGCTATCTCCGCGCTTGAGCGCGTCAGCGAAGCCGTGGTTGCGATCCCGGTGCCCGGTTTCATCCGCGTGGACGACAATGACCACGTCGCGCAGGGTGGCATCGGGCGCAAGGTTCCAGTAATCGATGGCAATCTGCGGCGCCGGTACGTTCTTCTGAACACCGGAATCAATCGCTCGAGGAAATGAGTATAGCTGGTAACCGCTTCTTCCTCGAAATAACCGACGACACGGTGATCATAGCGTTCGGCAAAAAATCGATCGGCGATGAAATGCAACGGTTTCACGGACGCGAAGGCGATCCGATCGCTCATGTCCTCGGGCACGCGGTGAAGTTCCTTGCCGTCTGTGGTGGGATTTGTGTTCAGGTTTTTCAGGATTCCATCTTTTCAGGTTGCAGGGTTTTGAAACGGCCATCGTGGACCGCGTTTTCGTGCGGTGACGATGGGAGGTGCGGCGCATCCGGAGCGCCGGTGGATGGTGTGCGAGCTCTTTGCAGAACCACCGTGGCGGCCAGAATGATGAGGAGCCCCGGATAGGTTTCAGGCGGCGGCGCGGGCTTGCCAAGGATCACACCAAAGCCAAGAACAATTGCTGGATTGAGGAACGCGTACGACATGACCTTGGTCGGGCCGATGATGCCGGTGCTCCACTGGAAGACAAAGAAGGTGACAAGGGTGGTGAACACCGCGAGGTAAGCGATACCGGCATAGACACTCACCGGGATGGTGTTCCAGGCCACTTCGGACAGACGCGGCGCCGACAGGATGAAGAGCCAGACAGCACCGGTCGTTAACGTCCAGAATGTCATTTGCGCCATGGGCTCGCCACGATGAAACACCTTGATGAGCGGGCTGTAGAAGCCAAGCGCGATCGTGCCGGCCAGAAAAATGCCGTCGCCAAGCCCAATTTCGAGAGCCAGCAGGGCCGCCGGATCGCCGCGGAAAATGACCCAGACAGCGCCGATCACACCGACCGGCAGTGCCACCCGAGCCGCAGCGCTGAGGCGTTCTGCCAGCAGCAGTCTGGACGCAAACGCCGTGATGACCGGCGTCAGGGAAAAGAGTGTCGCCGTGTTGAGGGTCGAGGTATGGCGGAGCGCCTCAAACATGCCCCAGAAGAAGGCCACGAGACAGGCGCTCAGGATACTGTAGCGAACCATTTCCATCAGATTCGGGAGCTTCAGTCCGTAACGCCAGTGGACAATGGGCGCAAACAGCACCGCAGCAAGGCTAAAGCGCAGGAGGGTCAGAACGAGACTGTCCAGTTGCCCGGTTATTGCTGCTCCAACCGGGAACGATGTGGCCACGAGCACGGTTGCCATCAACATCAGGAGATGCCCCCGTTTCTCGGGGCCAAATGTGATGTCCAGCATTCCTCCGGATTGTTTGGCAATTTGAGACTTGATCATGGTTCCTGCTCTCTTGATGAGGACACGCGTGGAAGTGGGCACGCACCGTTCCTGGGCGTTCGCTAGTAAGCGACAGTGACCCGACTGTCAGGTGCGTTGGGCGTTTCCGCCACATCCATCATGGCCACGGCAAAGTCTTCCATGGAAATTCTGGACTCGCCTGTTTCATCAATCAGAAGGGTGTCCGACCCACGGCGATATTTGCCGGTGCGTGTCCCTGGCTCCAGGATTGCCGGTGGACTGAAGTAGGTCCAGGCCACGTTTTCCTGAGCGAGACAATTCTCGTACTGGCGCTGACAGGCCGTGGCGATCGGTTTCCAGGCGTCGGGCAGGAAGTCGGGAGCGGTCAGAACCGTTTGACCGTTTCGGTCGGGGAGCAACAGGTTGGCCGCGCCGCCGACAACCAGCAGACGTGTTTGGGTTTTCGCCGCGGCATCGAGAACGGATTTGGTCATTGCCGGTAAATCTGATTCCCGGCCTTCGGGCGGGCGCAGCGCTGTCACCGCCAGATCGTGCCCGGCCATGGCTGTGATAACTTCATGGCTGTCGTTCACGTCGATGGTACGGACGGATGCGGCGGCCGGTAGACGGTCCAGTTTTTTCGTGTTTCTGACGACGGCCGTCACATCGTGACCGCGCGTCACAGCTTCTCTAACAACACGGTTGCCGACGTCGCCTGTTGCTCCAAATACGATGACTTTCATTTCTTGATCTCCTCTGGATCTCTTGCCGGTTTAGAACCTGACTGCTGGTTCTGCTTTACAATCAAGATGCCTTGGGATATTCCGTGCAGGACATTTTGATTGAATGTAATCTTATATCAAGTAATTTGATATCGAAATATGTAAGGTGGTACTATCGATGAGTCAAGAGGGGAAATCCGTAGCGGCTGGGAGTCCGTCCGACGGCTTGAATATGGAGACCATCCTGTCGCAATGGCGTCGCGAACGCCCCGATATCGACCCGATGCCAATGGCGGTCTGCGGCGATATCTGGCGTGCCGGTGAAAAGCTTCGCCAGGCCGTTCTGGCGAACTGGGCGACGCGTGACCTGGATATAGCCGGGTCGGATGTGCTCCTGACCCTCAGGCGGCAGGGTCACGGGGAAAGCCTGTCCCCGTCGTCGCTTGCCAAGGAAATGATGCTATCAACGTCGGCGATGACCAACCGCCTCGACCGCCTGGAAAAACGCGGCCTGATCGTGCGGACCATGGACCCCAACGACCGGCGAGGTCTGAAAATCGCATTGACCGACGAAGGGTATGCGCTTGCAGAAGAGATGATCGTGTCTCACGTGGCAACGGAAGAGAACATGTTGTCGGCACTGTCGGAAAAGGAACGGATCCAGATCCGCCGTCTGCTTGCGAAGATCGCCTAGATCACTGCTGGCACAACGTGTCGATCATTTTGTTCCGGAGACACGGTTGTTCATGAGCCTGCGTCCCGCCCGACCGCCGGCAAGAGTGGCGGGCAACGGTATGACGAAACCAGCAACCATCATCCAGAGCGGGTGTGGAGTGGTGAACAACGTTGCCGCTGTCGCGGCCAGCAAAAATACACCGACGATAATGGCCGGTACGAACGAACGGCCGGGCGCAATGCAGGTTGCGGTATAGCCGCCCAGAAGACCGCCAGCAAGCCACGCCAGGACCACAAACAGGAGTGCTCCCAAAGGCAGGCTATAGATGAGTTTCTCCAGGGCCGCCTCGTCGGCGCTCTCAAGATTGACAACCGGATAGATCGCATGCCCTACCGATTCCACGGCCGTAACCGCCAGCACGCTCGCCAAGACGCCCGCCAGAACCGCCAGAACATGGAGCGCCAAAGCCTTAAGGTTCATTTGACTCGCCAACCACGTTTTCACCAAAGAACAGCAGGCATCCGTCCGGGTCTTTGACGTGGAACTCGCGCATTCCGTAGGACTGGTCGAAGGGCGCCCTCACCCGGCCTGGCGGGAGTATGTCCAGCCCGGGCTTCAGTTGCTCATACAAAACATCGACACCTTGGACCCATAGATAAATCGAAATGTGATTGGCGGTGGCGGCCAGAGACGCCTCGTCTCCGGCGTGCACAAAATGAACCGCTGCCTCGCCATGGACGACGATGCCAAAGCCCTTGTCATCGGACAGCATCCGCCGTTCGAAGCCCAGGGTGTCGACGTAAAAATCGATGGTGGCCGCGACATCTCTTACCGGCACGATGGCAACAGCATCTTCGATAACCGGCTTTGAATCGCTCATGGTTGTCCTCACAATCCGGGGCCTTGCGGACCCGGGACCAGGTCCTGACCAAAACACAGAATATGACCGTCGGGATCACGAACGTCAAAATCGCGACAGCCATAGGGTGTGTCTTCGGGGCCGCGCAGAATGTCGACGCCGTTATATGTGATTTCCTCAAGCAACGCCTCGACATCGGTTACGTAAATGTAGGCGGCCCAATACTGGTTGATGGGGATCGGGTCGTCGTTGCGGGCCTGATCGAGAAAGATCGTGACCGTGCCGCGCCCGATGATACAGAAACACGGTGGCTCTCCCCAAAAGGCTGCTGAGGTAAAACCCAAATTTTCCCGGTAGAACGCCTCGCTCGCCACCACGTCGCGCACCTGAAGGATGGTTGAGGAACGAATCATGGATTGATGACGGTCTTCCAAAGCAGCCTCCAGTCAAACCCTTCGGTGCCGCAGCGGCGACTAATGAATTTTCAAAGCTTACGCAGTGCCACGGCCTGGGTAATATGATCCGAACCCTTGCGCAGGATCAAGTCTGCACGATGGCGCGTGGGCAGGACATTCTCCTGCAAGTTCTTCAGGTTGATCCGGTCCCAGATGTCATTAGCCGTTTCGAATGACTCATCGTCAGTGAGTTTCGAATAACGGTGGAAGTAGGATTTAGGGTTGCGGAAGGCGGTTTCACGCAGGCTGAAAAACCGCTCCACGTACCAGCGCCGCAGCACATCCTCGTCGGCATCGATGTAAACGGAGAAATCAAAAAAGTCCGATACATAGGGGATGGCTTTGCCGTCCTTGGGAGGCTTGCCCGTCTGCAGGACATTCAGGCCTTCGACAATCAGGACATCAGGCTGGTCAACTTCGATTGTGCGGTTAGGCAGCACGTCATAGGCCAGATGGGAGTAGACCGGTGCCTTGACGTGGCGCTTGCCGGCCTTGATGTCCGACAGGAAACGCAGAATCGTGGGCAGGTCGTAACTTTCCGGGAAACCCTTCTTGTCCATCAGTCCTTCGGCATTGAGCACTGCATTGGGCAACAGAAAACCGTCTGTGGGCACCAGGTCAACCTTGGGGTTTCCGGGTCCACCGGCAAGAAGGGCTCTCAGAACACGGGCGGACGTGCTTTTGCCGGCGGCGACGCTTCCCGCGAGCCCGATGATGTAGGGCACCTTGTGTTCGCCGGCGCCCAGAAATTCCTGGGTCGCTGAAAACAGCTGCTGGGTTGCCGCCACATACAGGTTCAGCAATCTGGCAATCGGCAGGTAGATCTGGCTGAATTCGTCCATGGAAACCGGCTCGTTGATGCCCTGCAGGTCTTCGATTTCCGATTGCGACAAAGTCAGGGGCGTGTCGGCACGCAGACGGCCCCATTCGTTTCTGGAAAAAACCCTGTGTGGGGCCAGTTCGTCCGACGTATTTCGATCAATGGTTTCAACGGTGTCGGTCATGGGAATTTCTACCCGTTGTCCGGGGCGGAGCCTGCCGGCGCCGACCGGGCGGCTTTTTCATCCAGGCCGCTGACGCCCTGACGGCGCTGGAGTTCTGCAAACACATCGTTGATGTCAATTCCGAGCGCCTCGTAGACGACCAGCAGATGATAGAGCATGTCCGCGGATTCGCTGACAGTGTGTCTGCGGTCTCCTGTGACGGCGGCGATGACAGTTTCGATGGCCTCTTCACCGAGCTTCTGGGCACATTTTTCAATACCGGCTTCAACCAGCCTGGCGGTATAGGACTCGTCTACCGGCGCGCGGCTGCGCTCTCGGACTGTCGCGGCGAGATCTGCCAATATTTCTGGTCCGACCCTCTCGGGAGTTCCACTCATGGTCCAATCCATCCGGTCATCTGACGATGGGCGGTGTCATACACGCCATCAGCCTACTTGAACAGCGGTGCCGTGCCGCACCTTTGCTTCCTTCAATCCTACTTGTCACCATCCAGCCGGACCGGAATGCCCGCCTTCTTCATATGCTGTTTCGCCTCGCCGATGGAATACTCACCGAAATGAAAAATCGAAGCGGCGAGTACTGCGCTGGCATGACCTTGCGTTATTCCATCCACAAGATGGTCCAGGGATCCGACGCCACCGCTGGCAATGACCGGTACGGAAACCGCGTCGCTGACCGCCCGCGTCAAGGCGAGGTCGAAGCCCGCCTTGGTACCGTCCCGGTCCATTGACGTCAGGAGCAACTCGCCTGCACCGCGGCGCACCACATCCCTGGCGAAATCGATCACATCGATGCCGGTACGCTCGCGGCCGCCATGGGTGAATATTTCCCAGCGATCGGGCTCACCGGTTGCCGAAGTCCTTTTGGCATCGATCGCCACGACAATGCACTGGCTGCCATACTTCTCCGACGCCCGGTCGACGAAGTCACGGTCCCGAACGGCAGCGGTGTTGATGGACACCTTGTCGGCACCCGCCAACAGGAGTTTGCGGACATCCTCGACCGCGCGAACTCCACCACCCACGGTCAGCGGCATGAAGCATTGTTCCGCGGTGCGTGTGACCACATCGAGAATGATGCCACGGTTTTCATGGCTCGCCGTGCTGTCGAGAAAACACAACTCCTCGGCGCCGGTCGCATCGTAGGCCGTTGCGCTCTCCACCGGATCGCCGGCGTCGCGGAGACCGACAAAGTTGACACCCTTGACGACGCGCCCGTCCTTAACGTCGAGACAGGGAATGACGCGGGCCTTAAGCATGGGCGGCACCTTGCGAAGCGGCCCCTGCCCTCAGCATTGCCAGGGCCTGTACAGCGTCGATCCTGCCATCATAGAGAGCCCGACCGGAAATGGCGCCCGAGAGTCGAGCGCATTCGGATCTGAGGAGTTTCTCGATGTCATCCATCGACGAAAGCCCGCCGCTGGCGATCACCGGAGTTGAGGTCGACCCGGCAAGGCGCACGGTCTCGTCCAGATTCAAGCCTTCCAGAACGCCGTCACGGTCAATGTCGGTGAAGATGATTGCAGCGACTCCGGAATCCTCGAACCGGGCCGCCATCTCGGTCACTGACAGTTCGGACGTTTCCGCCCAGCCTTCCACGGCGACCTTGCCCTTGCGGGCGTCGAGGCCAACAGCGATACGACCGGGATGATCGCGACAGGCCTGGCGAACCAGTTTCGGATCACGTACGGCCGCCGTCCCCAAAATGACCCGGGCGACGCCTTTGTCGAGCCACATGTCTATGGTGGCGCGGTCGCGAATGCCGCCGCCGAGCTGAATCGGGATCGAGATCGAACTTAGAATGGAATCAACCGCTGCACCGTTGACCGGCCGCCCTTCGAACGCACCGTTGAGATCAACCAGGTGAAGCCATTCAAAACCCAGTTGTTCAAACGACCGGGCCTGGTTGCCGGGGTTATCGTTGAACACCGTCGCCTGATCCATGTCGCCCTTGATCAGACGAACGCAATTGCCGTCCTTGAGATCGATTGCCGGAAAGAGGATCATAGTCGGGCGTCCGCGATAGAGTTCGATGTTGGCACTAGGGTGCCCAGCGCAGGAAATTTTCGATCAGCCGCAACCCCAGCTTCTGGCTTTTTTCGGGATGAAACTGGGTGCCGGCAATATTGCCGCGGACGATCGCAGCGGTTATCGTTCCGGCATAGTCCGTGGTTGCCAGCACATCTTGCCGGTCTGTCGGAATGAGATGATAGCCATGAACAAAGTATGCATGGAGCCCGCTCGGACCTGTAGCAATGCCTTCAAATAACGCATGCTGTTTGGCCAGCTCCAGAGTGTTCCACCCCATATGCGGCACCTTGAATGCGGTGTCGGCCGGTTCGATGGCGCGGACCTCTCCGTCGATCCAGCCAAACCCGGGTGTTTCGCCAAATTCCAGGCCACGGGTCGCCAGGAGCTGCATGCCGACGCAGATCCCGAGGAACGGGCGTCCGCGGCTGCGAACCGCATCCTCGAGGGCCGGCCACAATCCATCGATAGCCATGACCCCTGACCTGCAGTCAGCAAAGGCGCCAACACCAGGCAACACGATTCGGTCTGCCCGTGAGATCGCATCGGGATCCGCGGTTACCTCAATCCTGTGGTTCAA
>JAJFHC010000148.1 GCA_021775835.1 Hyphomicrobiales bacterium
AATTTGGTGGCTGCGGCGGTTGACATAAAGGGGGCATAGGCCTATTTTCCGCGCCGAGTTCAGGCATGGCATCACTTGGTGGCGTGCACAAGAGGTTCAGAGAGATGAAGATCCGAAATTCGTTAAAGTCGCTGCGGGCAAGACACCGCGACAATCGCGTTGTACGCCGGCGCGGGCGGCTTTACGTGATCAACAAAACCAACCGTCGTTTCAAGGCCCGCCAGGGCTGAAACGACGCCCTGACCGGTTAACCGGTCTGTTGAATTGAGCCGTGTCGGTCTGCCGAGGCGGCTTTTCCCGTTTTTTTGATCATTGGGGCTTTGACGAGCGGGCCGTGCCTGATTTATGCTTGCCCCATGATACGATCATTGTTTTCTTCGTTCTTGGCGATTTTATTGTGTGGCCTGATTTCGGGCCCGGTTTTGGCTGAAGCCGAACGCCCCGGCGTCGGCTTGCCGGACGAGCGCGATCCCAAGGGTGCGACGCGGTCGGAAAATCTCATCAAGAAGAAACCGAATGCAGCGACCCTGAAACGTGAGCATGAAAAGCTTGTGACGTCGCTGCTGGAGCGGCTCTCGAAAACCGACGACGAACGCAGCGCCGAAATTCTGGAAAAGGCCGTGTGGAAAGCCTGGACACGTTCGGGCAGTCCGACGGTCGATATCCTGATGCAACAGGCCAACAAGGCGGCGCATGAAAAGAAGAGCGACTTCGCTCTGGAAATTCTCGACGCGGTTGTCGAAATAGCTCCGAAGTTTGTCGAAGGATGGAACAGAAGGGCAACGCTGCTCTATCTCAGCGACCAGTTCAACGAGTCGTTGCTCGACATCAAGAAAGTGCTGGAACTGGAGCCTCGTCATTTTGGTGCTTTGAGTGGGTTGGGTGTGATCATGCGCGAACTTGGCAATGACCGCGGTGCCCTGTCTGCGTTTCGTGAGGCCCTGAAGCATCACCCGTTTCTCTCAGGCGCCATCGAGGCGGAAAAAGAGCTGAGCGAGTCGGTTGAAGGCCGAGGGATCTAGCCCGAACCCTTAGAACCGCCAGATGCTACCTTGGTTGTGCCGTTTTTCGGATCTACCCTCCTTTAGTCATTATCCTGTTGACGGACTCTCTTACAGAACTATCTGTGTTGAAGGCGTTTGGATGGCTGTAGTTATCGCCGGACATCAGGCGTTCAGCTACTTTGATGAATGCGCGTGGAACCTTCATGCCAGTAAACCTTGGTCACATTCATGTTTCATAACCTTGCCATCGGTCTTGGCTTGATTGTCGCGGTGGTGGCGGCGAGCACGGTCTATACGTCCATACGGGCCGATTCCATCGATGACGAGTATCCTCCGCAAGGCGCCTTTGTCGATGTCGACGGGATCAAGCTGCATTATGTGGACAGCGGCCCACGCACGGGAGATTTGCCGACCGTGGTTTTGGTACATGGCGCGAGCAGCAATCTTCGAGACTTGCGTCATGCCTTCTCCGATCGCCTGACAGATCGGTTCCGGGTTATCATTTTTGACCGTCCGGGTTTCGGCTGGAGTGGCAGGGCGTCTGGAGACCATGAGGGGTCACCAGGCCGTCAGGCGGAAGTCATCCACAAGGCGGTGGAGAAAATTGGGGTGGGCGAGCACATCCTAGTCGGCCATTCCTGGGCAGGAGCCCTTGTGTTGGCGTATGGTCTCAACCATCCCGACAACGTTAAGGGCATCGTTGCCCTGGCGCCCGTAAGCCATCCGTGGCCAGGCGGTATTGCCTGGTACTATTCGTTGACGAGTGCACCGGTCATCGGCTTCCTGTTCGCGGACACAGTGATGTTGCCGTTGGCGGAGATGCAGATGGGTAGAGCCGTTAGGAGCGTTTTTCATCCGCAATTGCCGTCGCCCGAGTATGCGACAAAGGCCGGTGTCGACCTGATACTGCGGCCGCAATCCTTCCGGGCCAATGCGGTCGATGTGTCGAGCCTGTTCGATTTTGTGTCCAGCCAATCGACCCGGTATGGCGAAATGACTGTTCCATTGACGGTAATATCCGGTTCCGCCGACACGATCGTGTCCTCGGACATCCATTCACGTGCCCTTGAGCGGCAGGTGCCCGGTGCCCGTGTGATCATTCTGGATGGCGTCGGTCACATGCCGCACTATGTGGAGCCTGATCTGGTGATCAGGGAAATCGTCGTTCTTGCACTGGCGGACAGGACATTGACGGAAGAATCGCAACGTGCGATTCAGAACGATTCTTGAATTTGGTTCAACGAGCGTTATGGCAGCCGGCAGGGACGCAGAGTGCCGCTATGGGCATTATAGAATCCGGTTGCCGGATTGTAGCTCCTGTACTTCCGGGCGCAGGCTGCATGGCGGGCAGTTGAAGCGTCATCCTGTACAGCACCCGTGTTGGCTGTTTCGCGGCCATTGATCGGGAGTGTCACGTCGCCTCCAGCCTTTCTGTACCACGCTGCCGCCATTTCTCGATCCGGCGTTAATCCGGCGACGGGCAGGCGTGCATAGACTTCCGGGTCATAGGTCATGGCGACCCCCTTTGCGCCGCGCCGGTCTCCGGCGCCGGCAACCCGCAGGAACAACAGGCGGGCGGAGACGACGTCGCCACTCTGCAACAACTCATTTCCGCGTGTCAGCAATATTTCGATCTGGGCAGCCGACAATGGCGATTTGACTGGCGGCTCGACATCGGGTGTCGCCGGCTTGGTTTTGGCCGGTGGGGGCGTTACCTCAACAGGGTCGGCTTGGGCAGATTGCTGAGGGGTGGTCTTTTGGGGTTGCTTCACGAGATCTTTCTGTGGAGTGCTCTCGGATGTCGATGAAGCATCGTCAATTGTGGAACGGAGCGGTGTTGCCGTTTCACGAAGCCCTGCGCTGAGGTCGGTTTTGTTTTCGTTCGCGACGGAAGGCGGAACAGCCGGTTCGCGGGGATCCGAGGCAGCGTCAATCAACGGGGATTCATCCTGGACCGCTTGGCTCAGTGAGGATTGGGCCGAAGGGGCATCGGTCAAGGGCTCTTTGGTTGAGGGTGTTTCGGCTAAGGGCAAGATGGTTTCCGGTCCACTGCCATCACCGGAAAAACTATCGGCGCTTTCGGGTAAGAGGTTGCTCAAGGGCTGTACAAAACTGCACGCAGCAGAAGTACCCGCGATAACCACGACACTGGCACATAGGCTCCAGTATAAGCTTCGCTTGCTGGCCCGTGGTGTATTGACCGCACGAGAGTAATCGTTGCGCTTCGGGCGGTACTCACCACGTTGAGACTTCCGCAAAGCCGGAAAACGCATCCATTCCCGATAGGGGCCATCGTTTTGCGGTCCGCCGGATTTTGTCTGGGGGCTCTGTTGTGGTGCGAATTTGCTCGCCAATTGCCTAGCCGCCGCGTCTTCCGGGTCAAAATCGCCACTTGGCGATTCAGGTTCTCTCACATGCTCGTCTGACCGGACGCCGGGCAGATGCGGTGCGCGGATGAACACGTCGTCAAATGTGTCTTCGAAGCCTACGGAATGCTGTGAAACATTCTCCCCGGCACTCGAAGTCCGGTCTGCTCCATTCACCCGGTCTTCCGGAACTTGCCTGCTGTATTTCACTGTGTCAGCCTCTCCGTTACGCCACCAGCAGCCCCCAAGGCCGCCTGATTCCCCTCCCTGAAATTGGTTCGCGGAATATAAGTTCCTGTTTTCAATGTATTTCTCAGAACAGACTCACAGCCAACGGCACTTCAATCACATTGACATGGTCATATGCAAGATATTTTCGCAGATGAAATTGGCGATTCAATGGTAGGCCCTGTTCTCGTCGGAATTTGCCCGGGGCGAGCCTGCAGGGATGTGGAAATTCGGGTTCGGAAGCATGAAACTGGCGACATCAAGATTGCGGTGCCGGAGTGGAGATTTTGAAACCGCTGTCGATCAATGGTTAAAGCGTGTCACCCTGTTCGCCGACAAATGCGATGCGAAGCATATTGGTGGCACCAGGCGTGCCCAGCGGCACACCTGCGGAAATGATGATCCGCTGGCCCGGTGTGGCAATGCCCTCCTGGAAGGCGATGCGGCAGGCTCTGTCGACCATATCGTCAAGGCTTGTGGCATCGTCGGTCAGCACACAGTGAAGGCCCCAGACCAGAGCCAGCCTGCGGCCGGTCTCCAATTTCGGGGTGAGGGCGATGACCGGTTTGTGGGGGCGTTCGCGGGCGGCTCTCAGGCCTGTGGTGCCCGATGACGTGTAACAGACAATTGCCGCCAGATTGAGTGTGTCGGCGACTGTGCGGGCCGCGGCGCTGATGGCGTCGGCGCTGGTCGGTTCAGCTTCCGTGCGCTGGGCATAGATAATACCGGAGTAGAGCGGGTCCTGCTCTACCTCCCGGGCAATCTTGTCCATGGTGGCGACCGCCTCGATAGGGTGTTCGCCGACGGCAGATTCCGCAGAGAGCATAATGGCGTCGGCTCCCTCGAAGACGGCGGTCGCGACGTCGGAGACTTCGGCACGGGTCGGCACTGGCGCCTGGATCATTGACTCTAGCATCTGTGTCGCCACAACGACGGGCTTACCGGCACGCCGGGCGGTGCGGATCATCTGCTTCTGGAGACCGGGTACCTGCTCCAGCGGCATTTCAACACCGAGATCGCCGCGAGCGACCATGATGGCGTCCGACAATTCGATGATCTCGTCAAGCCACTGGACAGCGGATGGCTTTTCGACCTTCACCAGGATAGCGGCACGGCCCCTGGTGAGGGTGCGGGCTTCGGACACATCGTCGGGTCGCTGGACAAACGAAAGACCGACCCAGTCGACACCGAGACCGAGCACATGGTCAAGGTCTTCCCGGTCCTTGGGTGTCATGGCAGACAAGGGCACGATGGTGTCCGGAAGGCTGATGCCTTTGCGATCGGAGAGCTCACCACCGTGTTCGACTCTCGCCGAAATCGAGTCCGTCGAACATGCCGTCACAGTCAGCCTGATCTTGCCGTCATCCAGCAGCAGCGTATTGCCGGCTTCCACAGCCGAAAAAATTTCCGGGTGCGGCAGCATTACCCGGCTTTCGTTGCCGGGTGTTGGGTCATGATCGAACACCAGTATCGCGCCGACCTGCAGGTCGGCAGAACCGTTCCTGAACTCGCCGACGCGGAGTTTGGGCCCTTGGAGATCGGCGAGAATGGCAATCGGGCGCCCGCGGTCCTGTTCGACCGTCCTGATCGCGTTGTACAACGCGGTCGCCTCGTCGTGGGGCGTGTGGCTCATGTTGATTCGGAAAACGTCGGCCCCGGCGTCAAACAGGCGTTCGATCATTTCTAGCGACGAAGACGCTGGCCCCAGCGTGGCAACTATCTTTGCGCGTCTTTCTCTTTTCACGTGAGCTATTTCTCGCTGGTTTTCTTGCCGGACAAGTTGACGGTCCAATGGGTCTGTTCACCGGTGTCGACTTCAAAGTAACCGGCGGACTGATATCCGCGTTTTTCGCAGTCATGAAGCCCGCGGATCGTGAACAGCTTGTCTTGGGTGCACATGGGTGCATTGCCGCCCCAGAAGCCGCCCTTGTCGTAGTCGACGGCGTAAAAGTAGTAAAACCGTGCGATCAGCTTGCCAGTCAGGACCGTTTCGCAGGAACCGGGGTCGACATTCCACCAGCCTTCGCTGGCCCAGCCCTGCTTGTCCTTGTAGCCGAACGCCACGCCAATGTGGCTTTGCGTGCCATTGCACAGTTCAAGCCCACCTTCGGTCTTGCCACTGGTGTTCTTTGCCGGTGTAGCGGGAGGCGCAGCTTCCTTGTCGCTTTGACTCAGTCCAAGCGTCGGGCCGCCTCCTCCACCCAGGTCCAGAAGAAAATAGAGACTCGCGACACCGGCTATCAGTACCACTGCTAGCGCCGCCAAGGTCCACCGCATCATTTCTTTGTTGCACCTACTGTTTCACATGCTCTCGACAAAAATAACATCATGTGACTGAAGTTCCATCCAATTTTATCCGCGGGACGCACTTTGCACCAGACTTGTATAGCGGACCGCAGTATCGTATTCCACCAAAGCTACGATCGCCTCGGCCGATCGGTTCCGTTTTATAAATGTCCCGGGCGTTTTTCCACGTCAAATTTCCATATTCTCGATGTGCCTTATGGCACGATGATGAAGTCCCCACTATATTGCACACCATGTTGGATACACTTGCAGACAGCGTGATACAGGCGACTCCACTGGCGTCGCAGGTCCACGACGCTTTTGAGACAGTCGCTGGGCGCGCCGGATCGAAACTCATTATTGTCTGTGACCACGCGTCCAACCGCATACCGGATACCGAACATGGCCTCGGTTTACCGGATACGCAGATGGAGCGCCATATCGCTTATGATATCGGGGTTGAAAATGTCGTGCGACATATGGCGGCAAATCTTGGTGTTCCGGCCATACTATCGAGATTTTCGCGCCTTCTGATCGACCCTAACCGTGGGTTGGATGACCCGACACTGGTCATGAGAATCTCTGATGGTGCCGTTATCCCCGGCAATGCGAAAATTTCCGAGCAGGATATCCAACGTCGGATTTCTCAGTTGTATATGCCATACCACAATGCTCTTGCGGCCATGATCAGGCATTGCATCGAGGATGGTTATCCACCTGTGCTCCTGTCGATACACAGTTTTACACCGCAGTGGAAAGACGCTGTGCGGCCTTGGCATGCGGGAATCCTTTGGGACAAGGATCCGCGGTTTGCAGTCCCGATGATCGAGGCCTTGCGCGGAGAACCAGGACTCGTGGTGGGCGACAACGAACCCTACCGCGGATACCTGGCCGGGGACTGCATGTATCGGCATGCCACTTTGGGAGGGCTGAGCCACGCGTTGCTGGAGATCCGTCAGGACCTGATCGATGATGACGCTGGTGCCCGGGAGTGGGGAGAACGGCTGTCACGCATCACACCTCAACTGATGGCGAAGGACGGATTGCACGAAATCGTGCATCATGGTTCACATTCAGACTGAATTCCTCAAGATGCCGCGGACGGAAAGGGACGCCGATATGGATGAATCGACAAAAACAGAACTGGAGGCTGCGGCCTTTCGCAGGCTGGTGAAACATTTGAGGGACAGAACCGATGTTCAAAACATCGATCTGATGATCCTGTCGGGATTCTGCAGAAACTGCCTGTCGAACTGGTATCAGGACGCGGCGGCGGACAAGGGCATCGAGATGTCGAAAGACCAGGCCCGTGAACTCGTCTACGGCATGCCCTATGGAGAATGGAAAGCAAACCACCAGACGGAAGCCACCGCAGAACAATCTGCCGCCTACGCGGCTGCCCACAAGGCCCACGACTGACGGCCGATCTGAACAAACCGATCACAACTTTAATACGAAAGATCTAGAGCATGAGTGAGCCTACGAGCGTTGCCCACGGACAACTGCGTTCCATCGTCGAACGAATCGAACGCCTCGAAGAGGAAAAGGCAGCGATTGCAGACGATATCAAGGAAGTCTACGGCGAAGCCAAGGGGAACGGGTTTGACGTAAAAGTACTGCGCAAGATCGTGCGCCTGCGCAAGGTCGACCGGGCCGAGCGGGAAGAAGAAGAAGCGATCATGGACGTCTACATGGCGGCATTAGGCATGTTGCCAACAGACCCGCCTGAGGAAGTTTAAGCAGGATGTTGGAACGGGTTGCGGATTGATTACCGCACCTGTCACTCCTCAATCCGTTTGTCTTGTGATTTTCAGTTCTTCAGTTTTGTCGACGTGACGCCAGGCTTGCGCCGGGGCAAGGGTACACCGCCCGGGGTTGTGCTGGCCGGTATCACCGTCGGACGTTTGCGTGGTTTCGCAATGCTGCCCGTAATGGAGGGTGCATTGCCGCCTGCGGTTTGTGTCCGCTCGAGACTTGATGCCGGTGGTGCCGCCGGTGGCGGTGCGGTCCGGCTGTCGATCTGATCCAGTTCCTGGATCAGTTGTGCAATCCCGAAATCCGACTTGTGGGCCCTGTTGATGGTGAAGGGCTCGCCTGACGAAACCGGGGCAAGAGACGCCACTTGGGTTAGCTTGCCCACATCCCGCCTGTCTGATTTTGCCGCCCGCATGATCCGGAAACCCTGATCCTGAGACGACAGACCCGCAATGTCTTCTGTCAGACCTGAAGAACCGCTGCGCCCGGCAGCCGGTGAAAGGCTCGCCACTTTGCGTTGCAGGGCAGTGTTCGTGTCAATTCCAATTTCGGGCTCATTGACCGGGACTGTCGGCACGGTTCCGGTGACTCTCCGGGTTGGGACAACCGGCGGCGGCGGCGCGCGCAGGTCTTCAGATACAATGCTCGCATCACTGCCGGAGTTTGATCCGCCAAGGGACGCTAATGTAATCTCGCCGCTGCTGCTATCAGGGGCTGCCGGATCGGTATCAGGGATCGTAATCGGCCTTGAGTTGGCGAGAACGAAGCCCGATCGTGTCTTGTCTGGGATTCCTGCCGGCTGATCGAGGCGAACAAACGCCGTTGAACCGTCCGTATTCGACGGTGCACTGGCAAGATTAGCGCCAACCACCGACGTCGGCTTGTCCAACTGGGCGACCAAGGTGCCGGAATTGCCCGGTTTAGCGAGCAACGCTGCGAGACGCACCGGATTGGAACGGGGAATTGGTATCGCATTGGCGACCTGCAGGGCTTTGGTCCGCTTGGCCAGGAGAATTGGTGCCTGTTTGGCCGGGCGCTGTCTGGTCTTCTTGTTGCGGAACAACCGTGCAAGCTGTTGCTTTTTCATGCGCGGCCAGTGGCGTACGCTGCCTGTGTCGATATGCACAAAACCATATTTGCCGGAGCGGGGGTAGTAGCCGACGCCGCCGCGTTCTCGCAGCAAGGCGGACTCGCGAAGTTTCTTGAGCGGCACATCGGGGAAATAAACATCTGCCGCCTTGCCGCGCAGGTGGAGGCTGCGGCTGGCAACATTGCGTCCGATGCGTTTCAGCATCTTGTTGGTCTTGGGCGACCTGAATCCGGAAATGATGTGAATTGGTTTCTTGGCGCCAAGTTCGGTGTGCAATTCCCACAACAGATCGACCAGTTGGGGATCGATGAGAATCGGGGTCTTGGATCTCCAGTCGCGCAGGAACTTGTTAATCTTGCGCATGGCAGACGGGACATATTGCCCGTCACGCTTGTAGGTTACCCGGATCTTTTCCTTGGTGTGAGTGAAGTACATAGAGATGGTCCGGGTCTGACCGGCGGCCTTCACGTCTCCAAGATAACCTGGTACTGCAACAACACCGCTCATGGTCACAGCAAGGCCAATGGCGATGCACTGCGTCATGCGTCGCCATTTCGTCTGTGTTGCCGTTGTGCTGTTCTTCAGCAAAAATCAAATCCCTCAAGACACGGGCACCGAAAATTCGGATACCGCTATGTTGGGTCCAACCCTGATTTAGCCTCGCCGGTCGTCGTGCCGGACTTTTAAACTATCAGGAGCCGGAACACACAGTGCATTACACGGGCCCGGTTCCCAAATATCTCATACCACTATGCTTAATACGCAGTTAAACTTGTCTAATTCATGGCAATTTGAACGTCGTCCAGCGCTTGAATCAGCCTGGCATCGCGCCGGTACATGTCTCTTTTGAAAGTCAACTCACCATTTCCGTCGGTCCAGGCAGTGAAATACGTCAGGTGAATAGGGACTTTCCGCTTGAGATTGATACGCTGGTTTACGCCTGTGTTGATCATGCGCTTGATTCTTCCCGCACTCCAGCCCTTGTCTGACCGCAACAGGATCTCAGCAAGCCGTTGTGGATTGTGCAACCGAACGCAACCATGACTGAAGGCCCGTGCCGACCTCTTGAAAAGGCTCTTTGTCGGCGTGTCGTGCAGATAAATGTTGTGCCTGTTGGGGAACATGAACTTCAGGCGTCCAAGGGCATTGCGCGGACCCGGTGGTTGCCGGAAATGAAAATTGAAAGTTTCCTTCTCGACTTCATCCCAGTAAACGTCTTCGGAATAGATCTGCTCACGCGTGCCGCCACCATTGTAGAAGACTTCATAACCCTGGCGCGCCAGGTAGGATGGATCGGTCACAAGTTTGGGCAGCATTTCCTTGGTTGCAATCGAACGGGGCACGTTCCAGTACGGATTGAAGACGATATAAGACATGGAATTGCTGATCACCGGGGTCTGGTGCTTCGGTTTGCCGACGATGACGCGAGCCTTGTGGGTTATCGAGTCATTGTCCATCAGGCGCAGTTCGTAAGCGGCCTGATTGACGATAATGTATCGGCTTCCCAGATTGTCCGGCAGCCAGCGCATGCGTTCCATATTGGCTGTCAGCGTGCGAATTTGCGATTCGTAGGTGCCGTTCAATGCGTTTATCGTCGATCCGCCGATAATGCCGTCGACACTCAAACCGCGTTTTTTCTGGAAAGACCTGACGGCATTTGCCAGCGAGCCGTCATAGGTGATCGATGTCAGTATGGCTTCCGAGGTCCGAACCGGCACGTCCTCGCTTTGTTCACTATCGAGATGCGTGTCTTCGGAAACATCAAGCTGATAGGAACCCAGTTCGATCAGACGGCGGCGAATGGCCTCGATTCTGGGGTCGTCCTCTCCGGGGCGGATGACGCGACCTCCCGGAATCGGTTCGGACGTCATGTGTTTGGCCAAACTTCTGTATTTGGACAGGGCGGACCGGAACTTCGCGTACTCTGCCAACTTTGGGAAAAGGCCTGCAAGATAGTCGCCTGGAGTATCCGAGTCCGACAGGTTCTCCAAGGCCAGCGACGGGTCTACGGCCTTTGGCTTGACAGACATGTTTGAGTCGACCCGTTTGGGAATGAGCCGTCCAGCTGTCGCATGGCGGGCATACATGAGTGCCGCGCGGGTTACTTCGATCTCAAGCCGGGCAAGGGATACCGGGTCGTTGCCCAGAGCCGCACCGTCGTCAGTAAACCCGTTCAGGGAAGCGGGCAGATAATCCAATGGACGCAAGCCGTCCTTGTCCGCTTCCGACAATTGGGCGAGCACCTTGCGTGCGCGTTCATTCAGCCCTTCGTTCAGAACCCAGATCGGTTCAAAATCACGAACTGCATAAAATGCCCCTACATGCTTGCGCATATGTCCCGGCAAGGTAAAGCGTTGGGACTGCTTGGCAGCAAGAAACCGGCGAATGGATGAGGGAACCGTTTGAATCGAGGGTTCCGACGCCGTGCTGTCCAATGTCGTGGATTCATCCAAGACAGGCTCAACAACAGACGCATCTTGCGCAAGGGCGGGCGTCACCATCAAACCTGCGATTACCGAATACGCAAAAATTCTTGTGGACACTACTTGCCCTTTCCCCATCGAGACACTCTAGAATTTATGGTGTTGTAGGTGTCATTTCAATAGCCTACACGGTCTCCGATTGTCGGATTTTCAGTCAGTGTGTCTTGGGAGTAACGCCAAATTCGAGGCTATTCCTCAAGGCCAAGGTCACGGACTTTCCTGTACAGGGTCGAACGACCAATGCCCAACTTGCGGGCAACCTCAGACATATGCCCGCGATAGCGCTCGAGAGCAAGTCGAATCATGTCTGCTTCGATATCTTCCAGCGGCCGGATTTGCCCCGACTGTGTCAGGGCCGGGATGCCGAGTGCGGTGCCTCCAGCGGGATCGCGCTGGAAAACCGTGGTCTCCGAAACGGTGCCGCCGATAATCGATGGGCCACAAGGCGCGTTGTGCTGGACAATCGGCTCAGGCACAGGCGGAATGCGTGCTTCAAACCCTTCCACGAGGGCTGCAATCTGAGGAAAATCGTCAATAGTCAACACGTTGCCATCGCATAAAACAACGGCGCGGAAAACCGTATTCTCGAGCTGGCGGACGTTCCCGGGCCAGGAATAGGATTGCAACATCTGAACCCCCTCGGGAGAGATCTCGGTTATTTTTTTACCTTCCTCGATCGCGAATCTTGCGATGAAATGCGTCACCAGGTTCGGAATATCTTCCGGGCGCTGCTTCAAAGGCGGGACAGTGATGGGGAAGACGTTAAGCCGGTAATAGAGGTCTTCCCTGAAAAGACCCTCCTTGACCATGTCGATCATGTTGCGGTTGGTGGCGGATATCAGACGTATATCGACCTTAACGGGACGTTTGGCGCCGACCGGATCGACTTCACCTTCCTGAAGTGCGCGCAGCAGCTTTACCTGAATGTCGAGGGGAAGCTCACCGACCTCGTCCAGGAACAACGTGCCGCCGTCGGCTTCCTGGAACTTGCCCGTGTGCTTGTCCGACGCACCGGTAAATGCACCTTTCTCGTGACCAAACAATATGCTTTCGACAAGGTTTTCCGGGAGCGCGCCACAGTTGACCGTAACGAACGGCTTGCCGCGCCGGTCGCTCGCGCCCTGAATTGCCCGGGCAACCATTTCCTTGCCGACGCCACTTTCGCCTTCGATAAGAATTGGAATATTCGACTGGGCTGCGCGTTCGCCGAGGCGGATAACCTGAGCCATGCCGGGGCTAGATGCAATCAGGTCGTCAAACGAAAGCATGCCTTCGTTCTTTTTCGACAGCCGGGAAATCTCGCCAGCCAGAACATTGACCTTCAGCGCATTCTTGATGGAAACCTGCAACCGTTCCGGGCTGACAGGTTTGACGACAAAATCGTCTGCGCCGGCCCGCATCGCGTTAACCACGACATCGATGCCGCCGTGGGCGGTTTGCACGATCACCGGCAGATTGGCGTGGACCGGCTTGCATTTTTCCAGCACGCCCATACCGTCCAATCCCGGCATCACGAGGTCCAGGATCATCACGGAGACATCCGATCCTTGAGGGCCGTTGAGGATCTGCAGAGCGGTTTCGCCACCGTCCGCTGTCATCACCCGATAACCGAAACGCTTGATGTTCTCTTCCAGAATGCGGCGTTGGGACGGATCGTCGTCAACCACCAGGACAAGCTGTGCCATGCCGATACTCTCAACTTTCTTGTTGTCGTCCTGCCCCCCAATGAGCGAACGAAATTCCCCTTCAGACACAGGCAACAGCTGATGTTGCGTCCGGCCGAACATGACTCATATTGGGACATAACGGTAAAGGGGAACTTAAGGATGGGTGAATGAATGGTTACCGGCATCGAGGAGAACATTTCGGTGATTGGCTGGGCGCCGGGTTGAAGACTGCACCGGCTTGAGCAATATAGTGCGCATATCGATGTGGACCGTCGTCGTGCCAGGGATGGCGACTGGCCGTTTTGAGCGATGATTGGCGTCTATTTTTCAAAGGAAAGAACTCGAAAATGCAATTTCCGAAACCGACCAAGGCTGCAGCAGACGGTGCAGACGCGCAAAAGGCGGTCGATGCCGAAGCGCTTGGAGTGCTGCCTGAATGGAACCTGACAGACCTGTTTCCGGCGATGGATTCCGACGAGCTTGCCGCGGCCTTCGAAGAAGCGGAGACGCTGGCCGACCGGTTTCAGCTAACCTACAAGGGCAAACTGAGCGATCTGGCTTCGGGCCCGAATGCCGCTGGAAAACTGGCAGCGTCGATTTCCGAATATGAAGGATTACAGGAAATTGCCGGACGGATCGCGTCCTATGCGGGGTTGACTTACGCGGGGGATACAACCGACCCGGAAAGGGCAAAGTTCTATGGCGACACTCAGGACCGCCTGACAACACTGGGTACCCAGCTGCTGTTTTTTGAACTGGAACTCAACCGGATTGACGATGACACCATGTCCGCGGCCCTGGCGGACGTGGCACTTCATCACTATGCGCCCTGGGTTATCGACCTACGCAAGGAACGTCCGTTTCAGCTCGATGACCAGATTGAAAAACTGTTTCACGAGAAGTCGGTCACCGGACGTTCGGCCTGGAACCGCCTGTTCGACGAAACCATCAGTGCGCTGGAGTTTGACGTGGACGGTCAGTCCCTGACAATCGAACCGACACTGAACATGCTGGTCAATCCGGACGAGGATGTACGTCATTCGGCCCATAAAGCGCTGGTTGCCACCTTCAGCGACAACTTGCGCACATTTTCCCTGATCACGAATACCCTCGCCAAGGACAAGGAAATCTCCGACCGCTGGCGCAACTTCGACGATATTGCGGACTCACGTCATCTGGCGAACCGTGTGGAACGTCCTGTGGTGGATGCGCTCGAGGCTGCGGTTAAGGCGGCTCATCCACAGCTTTCGCACCGCTACTACGCTCTCAAGGCGAAATGGATGGGCAAGGAGTTCCTCAATTCCTGGGACCGCAATGCGCCCCTGCCGGACACCGATCGCAAGACCATTGCCTGGTCCGATGCCAGAACAACCGTCCTTGAGGCCTATGGTGAATTCGATCCACAAATGACTCAGATCGCGGCTCAGTTCTTCGACAAGGGCTGGATCGATGCACCGGTAAGGCCGGGCAAGTCGCCCGGCGCCTTTGCCCATCCTACGGTTCCTAGCGCGCATCCTTATGTGCTGGTGAACTACCAGGGCAAGGTTCGCGACGTCATGACACTGGCGCACGAACTTGGTCACGGCGTCCACCAGGTGCTCGCCGGAGGGCAGGGCGCACTGATGGCCCAAACGCCGTTGACTCTGGCGGAAACCGCCAGTGTGTTCGGCGAGATGCTGACGTTCCGGTCCCTCCTCAACAACGCCACAGACGCGGCCGCGCGCAAGACGCTGCTGGCATCAAAGGTCGAGGATATGCTCAACACCGTGGTGCGCCAGATTGCGTTTTACTCGTTTGAGCGCAAGATCCATACCGCGCGTCGCGAAGGCGAGCTGACGTCCGAGCAGATAGGCGAAATATGGATGTCCGTTCAGGGCGATAGCCTGGGACCTGCCGTCAGGTTCGGTCCGGGGTACGAGACGTTCTGGTGCTACATCCCGCATTTCATCCATTCGCCTTTCTACGTATACGCGTACGCCTTCGGCGATTGTCTGGTGAATTCGCTTTACGGCCTTTACGAGAAAACGCCGGACGGCTTTGTTGAAAAGTATTTCGACATGCTCAAGGCAGGTGGGTCAAAACACCACTCCGAACTGCTGGCGCCTTTCGGTCTCGACGCGGCAGACCCGGCATTCTGGTCGATCGGCCTGAGCCTGATTTCCGGCATGATCGACGAACTGGAGGCGCTGTAAACATTGGCGGATTCCACCGGCAAGGAAAGTGGCAGGGATACAGAGGCCAACCGGTTATCGGGTCGGGTCAAACGGTACACTCGTGTCGGCACGAATGTGGGCATGGTGGCGGCGAAGCTTGCGGGCAACCGG
Source organism: Hyphomicrobiales bacterium (assembly GCA_021775835.1). The sequence continues at coordinate 15,204 of JAJFHC010000148.1, forward strand.
CTCATGGGCGGCGACCGGGACAAAGGTACAGAGGCGGCGGATCTGCGGGCGGCTCTCGGCGGACTAAAGGGGCCGCTGATGAAAGTGGCGCAGCTCATGGCAACCATTCCCGATGCGTTGCCGGCCGAGTATGCCGCCGAACTCTCGCAACTCCAGGCCCATGCCCCTTCGATGGGATGGCCCTTCGTGCGGCGCCGGATGGCTGCCGAACTCGGCGCCGACTGGAGGACGAAATTCGGCTCCTTCGAACGCGAGGCCGCAGCTGCAGCTTCCCTGGGGCAAGTCCATCGCGCCTCAACTTCTGACGGCACGGCGCTGGCGTGCAAACTGCAATACCCCGACATGCAGTCCGCGGTGGAAGCAGATCTGGGTCAACTCAAGCTGATCTTCGCGATCCATCGCCGCATGGACCCGGCTATCGATACTAGTCAGATCGCCGAGGAAATCGGGGCCCGCCTGCGCGAAGAGTTGGACTATGATCGCGAAGCCCGGCACATGCGGCTTTATGCCGGAATTCTCTCCTCCATCGACACCATCCGGGTGCCGGAGGTCTATGACGAATTGTCGACCGGGCGGCTTCTGTCGATGTCGTGGCTCGACGGCCAGCCGCTGCTCGATTTCAAGGACCACCATCTCGATGCGCGCAATCTTCTGGGCGAACACATGTTCCAGGCGTGGTGGATGCCGTTCAGCCGTTTTGGCGTAATCCACGGGGACCCGCATCTGGGCAATTATGCCGCGACAGTTAACGAGACTAATGATCCTACGGGGATCAATCTGCTCGATTATGGCTGTATCCGGTTGTTCCCGGTCAGGTTTGTCGGCGGTGTCATCGATCTTTATCAAGGTTTGCAGCGGGATAACCGGGAGCAGATCGTCCATGCCTATGAGACCTGGGGATTCCGAAACCTGAGTAATGATCTGATCGACACGCTGAACATCTGGGCGGGGTTCATTTACGGGCCCCTGCTTGAAGATCGCGTGCGTACCGTAGCCGACGGTGTGAGCCCCGGACAATACGGCCGCAAACAGGCGTTCCTGGTCCACAAAGCCCTCAAGGAAAAGGGGCCTGTGACGGTGCCAAGGGAGTTTGTCTTCATGGACCGCGCCGCAATCGGGCTCGGCAGCGTGTTCCTGCATTTGCAGGCCGAACTCAATTACTATCAGTTGTTCAATCAGATGATCGACGGCTTCGATCTGGAAGAACTGGCGGCCCGGCAGGGTGCTGCGCTGGATGCCCAGCGAATTCCGCGCCCCGAAGACATCGACCAATGACCGTCTGAAATTTGGCACAAAACCGGTCAATGTGTCGCGATGGGCCGATCATCATCTTGCTTGCCGGATGAGACGTGTCTGTTATATTCGCGTCCCATTCCACCCAAATACTTTTAGGGGCTCTACGGCATGTCAGACGATAACGCACCCTCCATGGATTACGAAGCGCACAAGTCGACTTTCGACTCTTTTGTAGCGGTTACCAAGTGGAGTACGATCGCGTGTGCGGTCGTCCTGATCCTGATGGCTATTTTTCTGGTCTGACCTTTTCGGACCACTTCTCTAGGGCGACCCTTCTCACACAATTAGGGAAGACCGGACCATAGTCCCTCAACTGATTTTGAGGGAACAGGTCATATTTCAATACCATGCAGTGCGAGGAAAGGCAGCTGTCATGAAAATCGCTGTTCTGGCCGAACACGACAAGGACGAGACGAGGGTTGCTGCGTCGCCGGAAACGGTCAAGAAGCTGACCGCTATGGGGTGTGATGTCCATGTGCAGGCCGGTGCCGGAGCCAAGTCACATGTCAGCGACAATGAATTTGTCGAAGCAGGTGCAAAAATTGCCAAAACCGCTGGTCCGCTGCTGAAGGACGCCGACATCGTCCTTTCTGTCCGCCGACCGTCGGACGCATCGATCAAAGCCATGAAAAAGGACGCGGTAAGCGCGGCCATCATGGAGCCTTACGGTGACCATGACGGTATAGGGCTTTTTGCCGAGCAGGGTGTGACGGCGTTTGCCATGGAGTACATGCCGCGTATCACCAGGGCCCAGTCGATGGACGTGCTGTCATCGCAGTCGAACCTTGCCGGATACAAAGCGGTCATTGATGCCGCGGCGGAATTTGACCGGGCCATGCCGATGATGATGACGGCTGCCGGTACTGTCGCGCCTGCCCGTGTCTTCGTCATGGGAGCCGGAGTGGCAGGCCTGCAGGCCATCGCCACCGCGCGGCGGCTTGGTGCGATCGTCAGCGCGACCGACGTTCGCCGGGCTGCTGCCGAACAGGTTGAGAGCCTGGGCGGGACGTTCGTCATGGTCGAAAGTGACGACGAGGAAGGCGGGGAAACCGCCGGCGGCTACGCCAAGGAAATGAGCGACGACTACAAGAAACGCCAGGCCGAACTGGTTGCCGAAACAATCAAGAAACAGGACATCGTCATCTGTACGGCCCTTATCCCGGGCCGTCCGGCACCGGAACTGGTTTCCAAGGAAATGGTCGAATCCATGAAACCGGGATCGATTATCGTCGACCTGGCAGTCGAACGCGGCGGCAACTGTCCCCTTTCGGTGCCGGGCAAGGTGGTAACCCATGGTGATGTCAAGATCATGGGTTACATGAATGTTCCAGGCCGGCTTGCGGTTAATGCCTCGCATCTGTACGCCAAGAACCTGATGACGTTTGTCGATCTTCTGATCGACAAGGAAAACGGGAATCTCAAGATCGACTGGGAAGATGAAATCGTTACCGGAACCGCGTTGACACGCGACGGCGCGATTGTTCATCCGACACTGACCGAATAACACGGAGGGCGACATGGCAACCCTTACTCCACAGGAAGCGGCCCAGAAAGCGCAGGAAGCCGCAGAACAGGCGATGCAGGCGGCGGAGTCGGCATCCGCCTACGCGGACGCGGCGGCCCTTGCGGCTGAGACCGGTGCTGCTGTCGTTGGTGCCGCCGGCGCCATTGACCCGTTTGTTTTCAGGCTGGCCATTTTCGTGCTGGCGATCTTCGTCGGTTATTTTGTCGTTTGGAGTGTGACGCCCGCACTGCACACGCCTCTGATGTCGGTCACCAATGCGATCAGTTCGGTGATCATCGTGGGCGCCCTGCTGTCGGTCGGTGTGGACGCGGCGGCGACCCTTGACGGTGCCGGATGGACCGCCAAGCTGCTGGGTTTTCTGGCGCTGATCCTGGCTTCAGTGAACATTTTCGGCGGCTTCCTGGTGACCCAGCGGATGCTCGCCATGTACAAGAAAAAAACCTGAGGGGCTAAAGCGCAATGTCTGCCAATTTCGTAGCCCTTCTCTATCTCGTCTCGGGCGTCCTGTTCATCCTGGCCTTGCGTGGTCTGTCGTCGCCGGAAACCTCGCGCCAGGGCAATCAGTTTGGCATGATCGGCATGGCGATCGCGATCGTCACGTCGTTGGTGGTGGCTGCCCCAACCGGGTTCGCGACTTGGTTCATGATCGTTGCCGGGATTGGCATCGGCGGCGGTATCGGTGCTGTTATCGCACGGCGCATCGCAATGACGGCGATGCCGCAACTTGTTGCGGCCTTTCATTCGCTGGTCGGCCTCGCTGCTGTTCTTGTGGCTGCCGGCGCGCTTTATGCCCCGAGCGCATTCGGACTCGGAGCGGCGGGCAACATCGCAACCGCCAGCCTGATCGAAATGTCCCTGGGCGTGGCCATCGGTGCCTTGACATTCACCGGGTCGATTGTCGCTTTTACCAAGTTGCAGGGTCTGGTTTCCGGTTCGCCGGTTACCTTCGCGTTTCAACATCCGCTTAATGCCGTGCTCGGTGCCTTGCTGGTCATTCTGATCATCTGGTTTGCCGCTAGTGAAAGCCATGTGGCGTTCTGGATGATCACGCTGCTGGCCTTCGCGATTGGCGTCCTGATCATCATCCCCATCGGTGGCGCAGACATGCCGGTCGTGGTGTCCATGCTCAACTCCTATTCCGGTTGGGCGGCAGCAGGCATCGGCTTTACGCTTGGCAATACGGCGCGGATCATCACCGGCGCACTGGTTGGCTCGTCAGGGGCGATCCTCAGTTACATCATGTGCAAGGGCATGAACCGGTCGTTCTTCAACGTCATTCTCGGTGGCTTCGGCGGTGAGACCGCCGGACCTGCAAGCGGCTCAGTTGAAACGCGGCCTGTCAAACGTGGCTCTGCCGAAGATGCCGCGTTCATCATGAAGAATGCAGGCTCGGTAATTATCGTGCCGGGCTACGGCATGGCCGTGGCCCAGGCCCAGCACGCCTTGCGTGAGATGGCCGACATCCTGAAAGGCGAGGGCGTCAAGGTTTCCTATGCCATCCACCCTGTGGCCGGCCGCATGCCGGGTCACATGAACGTGCTCTTGGCCGAGGCCAACGTGCCCTACGACGAGGTCTTCGAACTTGAAGACATCAACAGCCAGTTCCCGCAGTCCGATGTTGCCTTCGTGATCGGGGCCAACGATGTGACGAACCCGGCGGCGAAGACCGACCCTGCTTCACCGATATTCGGCATGCCGATTCTCGATGTGGACAAGGCGCAAACCGTTCTGTTCGTGAAACGCGGCATGGGGTCGGGTTACGCAGGGGTCGAGAACGAACTCTTCTTCCGCGACAACACGATGATGTTGTTCGCCGATGCCAAGAAGATGGTCGAGGACATCGTCAAGTCTCTGTAGGGCTGGTGAAGGGCCTGTCAGCACCGATCAATTCACCCGCATATTTCGGTTTGACACGTCCTCCTGCCCATGCCTGTGACTGCATTGTGCTCCAACACGGATTGATGCTGCAGTTGAATTGGACGGCAGCTTCAATCTTGATGAAGTCGGCTTCAATTTCGTTCTTGATCGGCGGAATTGTTACGGTTTGTTTACTATAATATCGTCGCCGCGGGGCTTATGATGTCGCTATCTGGTATAGCCAGATCGGATTCTCCGCGTTAACATCAAAACGTGGGGGCATCTGCACCGGAAGAGTGCGGGTGAGGGAGATAAGATCGGAACGATCAAACACATTTTCCCGAATGAACACATAAAGGTTCGGACAGCGGAACCATTTTCGCGTCTGAAGCGAACTAAATCTCTAGGAGCTCAGGAAAGGGTAGGAGACACAATGGAAGACAAGACAATTCTGACACGCATGCTTACCGACCGGCACATTACGCGCCGGCAGTTCATGGTTGGTGCATCGGCGCTCGGTCTGACCGCGACCATGGCATCGGGTATCTGGACCCAGGCCCAGGCGATGACACCGAAGAAGGGTGGACACCTCAAGGCCGGTCTCAACGACGCCAACACGGTCGATTCGCTGGACTCCGCTACTTACAACGCGACGACGATGATCGTGGTCAGCCGTTCGTTCCGCGACAGCCTGGTTGATGTGGGACAGGACAACAAGGCAACGCCGGCACTTGCCGAGAGCTGGGAGCCTTCCGACGATGCGACTTCCTGGCGCTTCAAGCTGCGCAAGGGCGTTGAGTTCTCCAACGGCAAGAGCCTGACCGTCGAAGATGTTGTCGACTCGGTCAATGTTCACCGCGGCGAAAAAAGTAAATCGGGCGCCAAGGGCGTGTTCTCCGGCATCACGGACGTCAAGGCTGACGGCAAGGATGTTGTCGTTGTCACGTTGAAGGACGCCAACGCAGACTTCCCGTTCCTGTTTACTGATTACCACTTCACCGTTACGCCATCCCTTGGCGAAGGCAAATCAGACGTTCTGTCGAAGCATGGTACCGGTGCCTATCTGCTCAAAGAGTTCGAGCCAGGCATCAAGACGACTATAGAGCGTAATCCAAACTCCTGGCATGGTGATCAGGTCGGATTCTTTGATTCCGCGGAAATCATCGCCATTCTCGATGACAACGCCCGTCAGACGGCCCTGATAACGGGTTCGGTTGATGTCATCAACCGTCCTGCCCTGAAGACGATCAGCCGCCTCAAGAAAGTGCCGCACGTCGATATCCAGGCCGTCAAGAGTAACCTGGCCTTCACGCACCCGATGCGGACCAACATCAAGCCTTTCGACAACAATGACTTCCGTCAGGCTCTGAAACACGCTCTGCCACGTCAGGAATTCATCGACAAGGTTCTCTACGGCTACGGCAGCATCGGTAACGATCAGCCGCTTGGCCCTGGTTTCTTGAATTATGATGACAGCATCTCGAACGAGCTGGATCTGGATCTGGCGAAATCGCTGATCAAGAAGGCTGGTCTGGACGGTGTCAAGATTGACCTGAGTGCCGCCGACACTTCCTATGGTGGTGCGGTCGATGCGGCGGTTATATTCCAGGAAGCGTTTGCCAAGATTGGCGTCAACGTCAACGTTGTTCAGGAGCCAAAAGACGGTTACTGGACGAACGTCTGGAACAAGAAGCCGTTCTGCGCATGTTACTGGGGTCCGCGTCCGGTGGAAGACATGATCCTGTCGATCGCTTATCTGTCCGACGCACCGTGGAACGATTCACTGATCAACATTCCACGTGTTGACGAACTGGTTATCAAGGCCCGTGGTGAGTTGGATGCCGCCAAACGCAAGGCGATGTACAGCGAAGTCCAGATGCTGATCGCCAAGCAGGGAGCAACGCTTATCCCGGCTTTCGGCCAGGACGTCTCGGCGACCAACAAGAAGATCGGCATTGGCGACAAAGTCGGTGGCGGCTGGGAAATGGACGGCGGCCACTTCGTCAAGCGCTGGTGGATGAACGGCTAACGTTCCTGTTGGGGCGGAACTCAAGGATTCGCCTGCCATCTAAACAAGTTCCAAGGGGGAGACATTGTCTCCCCCTTTTTTTGTTGGTTACAAATTCTTGCAGAACCGCATGGCATCGAGCATTGCCGCATGAATGTTGCGGCTTGCCCAGGCGTCGCCGAGACGGAAGAGATCGAAGGCGCCGCCGGGATTGTTCTCAACTGAGGGCGGTTCGAAACGGGCCATCGCCGACAGGTCGACTTCTCCCAGATTCCGTGACTTGGGCTTGAGCGCAAAGTAAAGGTCGTCATTGGGCAGGGTGCCGACGTCGCCAATGACCTGATCGATTTCGATTTCCTCAGTCACACTATTATAGATGTTCTCGACAGTTGCCGTGAGGCGGTTGCCCGTAGCTGTCACGGACACAACGCGGCAGTCGGGTCTGATCTTGACGTCATGGCGGTACAATTCATTCATGTGGGCGCCCAGATTGGTGCCGCCCAACTCACGTCCCAGCGAACGCTCGGGCGTCACGAACAAGACGTTTGACCCTTGAGATGCAACGAATTCCGCACAAGAGAGGCCTGAGTGAGCGCCGCTTTCGTCAAACAGGATGACATCGTCGCCTGGCGCACTGCTACCCGACAGGACATCCCAGGTGGAGACGACACGGTCACTGCCGGCCATCTCGCCGACGTTCGGCAGGCCGCCGGTTGCAACGATGACAGCATCCGGGGATTGCTGGAGAACGTCGTCTGCCTCGGCATAGGTGTTGAGCCTGACATCGACACCCAGGCGGTCCATTTCGCCGGCAAGCCAGGTGGTGATGCCGGCCATGTCGCGACGCCACGTCGCCTTCGCTGCAAGGACAACCTGCCCGCCCAGTTCGGTGGCGGCTTCGAACAACACGACATCATGGCCTCGGCGAGCGCAAATACGGGCAGCCTCGAGACCGCCGGGCCCGCCGCCGACAACAACGACTTTTTTCTTGGCATCCTTTGTGGGAGCAATCTCGTGTGCGAGCAGTTGTTCGCGGCCAGTCGCCACGTTGTGGATGCACTTGGCGTCGTGGCCGCTGATCACCCGGTCGACACAATATCCGGCACCGACACAGGGCCTGATCTCGGATTCGCGATCCTCCCTCAATTTGTTGACGTGATGCGGATCGGCCAACATGGCCCGGGTCATGCCCACCATGTCGAGGTAACCCTCACGCACGGCGTAATCGGCGGTTGCAGCATCGGTAATCCGGGTTGCATGAAAGATCGGGATGTCCACTTCATCGCGGACGGCCTTGGCAAGCTTGAGGTATCCAGCCGACGGCACCCACATGGATGGCCAGATACGGGCTTCGTCTTTCAGTTCGGACGCCTGGCCTCCAACGACACTGATGAAATCGATCAGGCCGCTCGCCGCATAGGTCCGGGCAATCGTTATGCAATCGTCCTGCGAGAGACCACCCTTCATCATCTCGTTTCCCGGCATGCGAATACCGACCACATAGTCGTCGCCCACTGCCATGCGAACCGCCTGGAATATTTCGAGACCGAACCGCATCCGGTTTGTCAATGAACCGCCATAGTCATCGGTGCGTGTATTCATGGCGGGCGACCAGAATTGCTCGATCAGTGTTCCGGCCTGGCATGAGATTTCCACGCCGTCAACATTGCCGTCGCGTACGCGCCGCGCAGCATCGGCATAGTTGGCCGGCGCGCGCGCGATGTCATGATCTTCCATGGTCACCGGGAACGAACCGTGGATCAGTTCACGCCTGCAGGATGGTGAAAAGGCCGGCAGCCAGTTGGCGATATCCCAGCGTTCCCGACGGCCGCCATGGGTGAGTTGCACGGTGCAGGCCGCCCCGTGAGCATGAATTGCCGCGGCCATATCGCGGTAGCGCGGCACAACAGAATCGTCAGCGCCGTTGACCTGGCCATAGTAAGTGGAGTTTTCCGGCGCTACCGTGGTTGCCCCACCAAACTGGGTCAGGCCGATGCCGCCCTTTGCCTTCTCAGCATGATAGGCGATGTAGCGGTCTGTGATGACGCCGTTCTGGGAAAATGCCGGCGCGTGGCTGGTGCTCAGAAACCGGTTGCGTATCGTGAGATTCTTGATCCGGAGGGGCTGGAATAATGCCTCATAAGGCGCCATGGCAGTGTCTTTCCTGTGCTCAACCGGCGAAAATGAACCCTACGAGCAGGAGTGCGATAGAGATCGGGCGCGAAAGCTCATGATTGTTATTGCAAATAACAACAGAAGCAAGTGCAGGGTTCGGAGTGACGGTTTCCTGAGTGTGGTGTTTGCGGCGTCGGCACTTGCCGATTCAATTGGGTTTCAAAGACCGTTTGACTGCTGCGTGTGTTATGCATGCCCGTCTTGTGAAGCTGACGACAACGAAGAAGAGGCAGGTCATGGCAGAGACCGAGGTGTACTGGATTAGCGGCAGCCCGCCGTGCTGGAGCATGTTGCTGGGGCTGGAAGTCAAGGGGATCGCGTACAAATCGCATCGCCTTGATAATGCAAAGAAAGAACAGAAGAGCGACGCGTTCCTGAAGGTCAATCCTCGCGGTCAAGTGCCGGCTCTCAGGGCGGGTGACCTGGTCGTTCGGGAAACACTGGCCATTCTTGCGTATCTGGAAAGGGCCTATCCCGAACCCCGCCTGTTTGGCAATGATGCGCGCCATTCCGCGTTGATCTGGCAGATGGCTTGTGAGTGTGACAGTTTCCTGCGCGATCCCGTGGGCGCGATCTCGCGACCGCTTTTCAGAGGTAAGGCGGAGGCGTTCAGAGATGAAATTATCGCTGCTGCAGGTATCGTTCGTGATGAACTGCGGTCGCTTGAAGACAGATTGCAGAATTCCCCGTATCTCACCGGTGAGGCGATTTCGACCGCCGATGTGATCCACTATCCGGTTATCATGCAGTTGGCGCGGGCTGCCGGGAAAGAGGAAGCGCACGCCTTGAACCTTGGGCTTATGCCGTTGGAAGAAACGTTTCCCTGCATTGTCGCATGGATGACACGCATGGAAGAGATACCGGGATATGAGCGTACCTATCCGCCCCATTGGCGGAAGAACTAGTTCTGCAGAAACAGGACGGCAGCGATGCCGCTCGCTCCGATTGTTCGCAAGCCGTCAGAAAAGGAAGTCCAGTGAGACGCAACAGAAATGCAAAGATCGTCGCGACAATCGGTCCGGCGAGTGCCAGCCGGGACCAGATCCGTACCCTGTTCGAGGCCGGAGTCGATGTGTTCCGCCTCAACTTCAGCCATGGCTCGCACGAGGATCATGCAGAGCGGCATGGATTCATTCGCGATCTTGAAAAGTCGTCGGGCCGGCCAATCGGCATTCTGCAGGATCTTCAAGGACCGAAAATTCGCGTGGGTACGTTGCGCGACGATGGTTTTGAGATTGCTGATGGACAGACGGTGCGATTTGTCCGGCATGGCGAGACAGGCGATGCCCAGTCGATTCCGCTGCCCCACGAGGAAGTCTTCGAGGCCATTCTGCCTGGCCATCACATGATGATCGACGACGGGCGTTTGCGCGTGGAAGTCACGGGTCTTACAGGTGACAGCATAGAAGCGCGGGTCATTACTGGCGGGCGGTTGAGCAACCGGAAAGGGGTCAATCTTCCCGACACCGTGCTCGAACTTTCCCCGCTTACGGATAAGGACCGTCGGGATCTGGAGTTTGGCAAGAAGATCGGCGTCGATTATGTGGCCCTGTCTTTTGTCCAGCGGCCGTCGGACGTGATCGAGGGCCGGTCGCTGATCGGTGACGGTGTCGGGCTGCTTTCGAAGATTGAAAAACCCTCGGCTTTTGACAAAATTGCCGACATCGTCGCGCTCAGCGATGCCATTATGGTGGCTCGCGGGGACCTTGGCGTTGAAATTCCTCCTGAAGAAGTGCCGGGGCGCCAGAAGGAATTGATCAAGCTGTGCCGGCTTGCCGGTAAACCGGTAATCATTGCAACCCAGATGCTCGATTCGATGGTGAGCGCGCCGGCGCCGACCCGTGCGGAAGCCTCCGATGTTGCCACGGCCATCTACGAAGGGGCGGATGCGGTCATGTTGTCGGCGGAGTCCGCGGCCGGACAGTATCCGGTCGAAGCGGTGGCCATGATGGACCGTATCATCACCCGAACGGAGCAACACCAGGCCTATCCGTCGATCATCAAAGCGCTCGAACCTGATATCGATCCGTCGGCCCAACACGCGGTATCGGCGGCGGCTGCCTTTGTTGCCGAAAACATCGATGCCAAGGCAATCGTCGCGTTCACCTCCAGCGGCACGACGGCAATCCGCATTGCCCGCGAGCGCCCGGATGTCCCGGTCATCGGCATCACACCAAGTGAACAAGTGGCGCGCCGCCTGTCCCTGTTGTGGGGTGTGCATTCCGTACGCTCTGCAGACGTTGCCAGTTACGATGAAATGGTCAACGAAGCGGTCATTCATGCCAAGCAGGAAGGCTTTGCCCAGGCTTACGATCAGATTGTGGTGGTGTCGGGTGTGCCGTTCGGGATGCCTGGCTCCACGAACAACCTCAGAGTGGCCGTTGTGTGACTTAAACCCTTCGAGTTGAGGATAACAGTTCGATATAATGCGATTCGATTCGTCATTAACCGGACGCCAGAGGATCTGGAATGGATACTGCTGCCACGCAAAAAATGTTGACGGATATGGCCACGCAATTCTTTGAATTGTCGTTCAGATACCTGATCGATATTGGACTGGCGGTCGCCATTCTGATTGTCGGGTTCATCGTCGCGGGCATTGCGCAAAGGTGGACGCGGCGCAACCTCGCAAAGATCCGCGGCTTCGACGACACTCTTGAGCCTTTTATTGCAAAGCTTGTGCGTTATGCTGTCCTGATTCTCGTGCTTATTGCGGTGCTGGCACAGTTTGGCGTGCAGACCACGAGCATCATCGCGATACTGGGTGCTGCCGGCCTGGCGGTTGGACTTGCCCTGCAGGGCACACTCGCAAATATCGCGGCCGGCATGATGCTGCTTTTTCTGAGGCCGTTTCAGACGGGTGATTACATCGATGCCGAAGGGATTTCCGGCACGGTGGACGAGATCGGTGTGTTTGTCACACAGATGCGGACCTTTGACGGCATCTACACGTCGGTGCCAAACGCACAGCTTTGGAACCGCACCATTTCCAACTTCTCGCGCCTCAAGACCAGACGCCTGGATATTCCGGTCGGTGTCGGATACGGCGATGATCTGGACAAAGCCAAATCAGTGCTGATCGCTCTGATCGACAGTGAAAGCCGGATATTGAAAGACCCGGCACCGGCTGTGATCGTCAAGTCGCTGGACGACAGTGCGGTTACCCTGGAGCTTCGGCTGTGGGCGTCTACCGATGATTTCTGGACACTTAAGTGGGATATGACACAGGCCATCAAGCGGGTTCTGGACGAGCAGGGCATCTCCATTCCGTTCCCGCAACGCGATGTTCATTTGTACCAGGAACAAGCGTAACCATACCGACGGTGCCCAGCTAAGTATTTTCCCGGTTGGGAACCATATAGGGCCAGCAAAGTTCGACCAGTACCGAGCCGCAGATAACCAGAATCGCGCAGACCTGCACCAGGGTTACGGCCTGTCCCAGGATCGCGACCGCAAGTCCAACGGTGATGACTGGTTTCAGGAAGAACAGATAGCTTCCCCGGGTAATGTCGGGAACGGCGGCCAGACCACCCAGCCACATCAACTGGGTAATGGTCGTGTTCCAGAATGCCAATGTGATGATTGACCAGGTTGCAACTTCGGTTTTGTCGAAAAGGGTCAAAGGGTTGACCCAGATGCTCCAGGCCAGACCAACGATGACCCAGAGGCCGATGCCTCCGATCGTCATGCTGACAGCGGTCAGCTTTATAGCGCCGTGCTTGACGATCAGTGGACGGACCATGACGGCAAACGCCGAGCCGGTCGCCGCACAGATGATGGTCAGGAATATTCCGAACAGCGACTTCTCATCGCCTGCCAACCGGGCCAGATAGCCGTCGGTCAGAAGCAGTGCCACTCCGAGGACTGCACAAATTCCGGTTATCATCTTGGGCGTGGAAATTGGTGCTCGGTTCATGATCAGGTTTGTCAGCCCGACAAATATGGGCATCGTGGTGACCAATGTTCCCACCTGAACGATGCTGGCAAAGTCGAGGGCCCAGTGAAAGGTTAGATAGGGCAGGGAAACACCGAACAGCGACAACCAGACCAGCTTCCAGCCATCTTCCCGCAAGGGTGTCAGCAAGTCCCGGCTGTCCCTGAAGCATAGGGCGACAGCAAGAAGCCCGGCGGCGCCAAGCATATACCGCCACACCGAAACCTCCGGACCGGAAACCCCTGAAAGAACTGCAAAGAATTCGCTCGATCCGTGTCCGAGAACACCGATGAAAACGGCCAGATATGCCAGTGACGGTTTCACACGTTATCGGCCGGTTGACCCAGGGACCCAGCAAAGGACACCAGCGCGTCGACGGTTCCAGGGGCGTCTTCCATGGGGATCAGATGGCCGGCATCGGGAAATTCCGTGGCGCGGACATTGGGAATCCTGGACTGCAAATGCCTGACGTCATCGGGAACATAGAAAACCCGGTCATGGAGTCCGGTCATAATCAACGTAGGTATGGTGATGGACTCGTAGGGAAAATCCCAGTCCACCGCGCGGGAATTCGCCAGGAGTTGCATATCGCCGCCCGCTTCGTCTGCCGGCGTATAGCCACTATCGCCAAGGCATTTTTCACGCATTTTCTCAAGCATGGCCGGACCCACGAGGAACGGTAGAAACATGTCCATGACAAGTTGCGTGCCGCCGATGCGGGCACCCCGGGTTACGGCCTCGTTGGTCCAATGAAGTGCCAGCCGCGGTTTGCGCAGCGTGTTGATGAGAACCATTCCAGTCGCGTCGATGCCGCGAAGGGTTGCTTTCAAGGCAAACAGACCACCGATCGAAAGACCCACGAATATGGGCGACGCTGGCGAGACCTCCGTCATGAGGGCGCACAAGTCGGATACAATCAGCTCTTCGTCGAGTCGGTCGTCCGGCGCAAACCGGCTGTTGGCCTGACCGCGCATGTCGTACACCAGCGTCCCAAATCCTTTGTTGCGCAGGGCTGGTCCGATTTCAGCTTGCCAGGATGCTGCATTGCCGGTCAGGGCATTGACGAATACGAATGTGTGATTGCCGTTTGTCGGGGAGGCGTGTTCATAAAACAAAGCACCGCCGCCGTCGCGTTCCAGATATGACACGTGTCCAACTCCTGCCGTTTCTACAACCCGAACTTCCTATAGAAGCGGCAGCGGGACATGTTAAGAGAAATGTTGAAAAGCGGGCAAAGCGCCACGAATTTTTCCATAGGGTGGGCTACTGGACCACCGCATCACTATCCGACTGTTCGCCGCCGGTTGGCGTTGGCGGTGCCTGGACGAAGTCACTCGCCTGGGACTGGGCCTTCTTGGCCGCACGCTGCGCACCCTTTGAGGCGACAACGCTGCCCGGCTTGAGGGCAACCGCTCTTCGGTAGTCCGACTCGGCGCTTCGGAAATTACCCAGACGTTCATAGGCCTTGGCGCGGTTGATGTAGGCCAGCGACCATTTCGGGCTGATGTCGATCGCTCTGCTGAACTCCGATACGGCTTCGTTGTACTGACCACTCCGGGCATGGGCCACACCTGCCGAATTGTACGCCAGCGCATAACTGGGATCCAGGGCAATCGCCTTGCGGGCGTAAGACAGCGCCTCTTCGAGGTTGCCCTGCCTGCTCAGGAGAATGGCCAGATTGTTGTAGATCTTGGGGTTTGAGGCATCCAATGCAATCGCCCTGTCATAGCTTTCACGTGCCTTCGTGAACTGGTTCTTCTTGCCGTAGGCGATGGCGCGGCTGTGATAGGCGTCTGCATAGTCCGGGTTTATCGAAATGGCCTTCTCAAAGTCGCCAAAAGCGCTTTTGTATCGCCCAAGCGCCTGGTTCGCGTCACCGCGATTGCGGTAGGCCTGGTAAAATTCCGGCGCGAGATCGATGGCTTGATTGAAATCGGACAGCGCCTGTCTGGTCCTGTTGGCGCGCAGGTAGTAGACGCCGCGTCGGTTGTAGGCGACGGCGTCGTTTGGATTCTGCGCAATTGCGGCGTTGAAAGCCGAAAGCGGGTTCTTACGCACGAATGCGTCCTGCGATGATGCGCGACCGCCGACGGACTCCTTACCGGAATCGGATATTCCAAAACGCGATAGTGTTTGGCAGCCGGACAAAAGCGTCAGCGCAATTGCAGCAATGCTCAATTTCCAGGCGACTTGAACACGTGTCTGCCTGCGGTCACAATTTGTTGGATTCTTGGCTGTTTTCATTACTCAACACTCTAGCCTCTCCCGCCAACATGCGGTCAGTTCTCAGCCCGTCTACTGACCAAACATAGCGCATTTTTAGGCAAATAGCGAGAAAGTCAGAGAAAGTGACCAAACAATTGTTCAACAAAAAAGGCCACACCGGAGGGTATGACCTGAATTGCAAATAATTGTAATCTGGGTTCCGCCGGTTTTCAGCGGCCCCTGCCAACAACGACGCCTTCACGCTGCATGCGTTTGCGCGCAAGCTTGCGGGCCCGGCGAATGGCCTCGGCCTTTTCGCGAGCACGCTTTTCGGAAGGCTTTTCGTAGTGATTACGAAGTTTCATTTCCCGAAAAATGCCTTCTCGCTGCATTTTCTTCTTAAGCGCTTTGAGCGCCTGATCGACATTGTTATCGCGGACAAGTACCTGCACGAGTAAATTCCCGTTTGTTGCAATCAAAGTTGTTTCGAAAAGCGTTCGTTTTTAACAATCATTACAATGGCGAGTTGCCTTAGTATGACTGATGAACACATCCCTTCGCCGCACCCAACGTGATGCAGCGTTGGTGGGTGTCTACCAGAAGACGTATGAACTGTCCACACCCAACATGGCCGACATCCCTAATTATTTGAGGCGAGCCAGCTTCGTGACGTGGCCCATTTTCCGGCCGCGTCGGGTTTCGGTTTTGCCGTAAATGTGAAGCTTGGTATCTGGGTCCTGCACCGATTGAACCCAGTTTTCGACCTCATCGCCGATCAGATTCTCCATCACGACGTCTGCGAAACGGTCGACAGAGCCCAACGGCCAGCCGCATACGGCCCGGATGTGCTGTTCAAACTGGCCGGTAATGCAGGCGTCTTGCGTCCAGTGTCCCGAATTGTGAACCCGTGGCGCGATTTCGTTGACCCGGATTGTTGGGCCGTCCGTCCCGGTTTCGACAAACAGTTCAACGCCCATGATTCCGACATACTCCAGGCCGTCGAGGATGGCAGATGTCACTTCGTGCGCGCGGGTACGAATTTCTTCGCCAATCTGCGCCGGGACGACCGATCTTTTCAGAATATGGTCCTGATGGGTGTTTTCCACCGGGTCATAAAGGCTGATGTTACCGGCGACGTCACGGGCGGCAATAACAGAAATTTCACGGTCGAAGGCAACATACCCTTCGAGGATCGAGGGGGCACCGTTCAGTACGGCGAATGCGGCAGGACCTTCTTCGGGATTTGAAATCAGGGACTGTCCCTTGCCATCGTATCCGAAACGCCTGGTTTTCAGGACGCACGGAGTTCCTATGGACGCCAGGGCACTGACCAGTTCCGCTTCGTTGCTCACAGCCGCATATGGTGCGGTATCGATTCCCAGTCCGTTGATGAAGTCCTTCTCCGTGAGCCGGTCCTGGGAAACGGCCAACGCGCGTGGTCCTGGATAGAGCGGTCTGTGACGGTTCAGCAATTCGGCGGTGCGGGCGGGCACATTCTCGAATTCATAGGTCGCCACATCGATCTGTGACGCAAACTTCTCCACTGCTTCGTCATCATTGTAGCCTGCGATGGTGCTGACCGCGCTGACATCGAATGCGGGGCTTTGGGGGTCGGGGCAAAATACATGGCAGCGCAAGCCCATGTCGGCTGCAGCCAGCGCCATCATCCGCCCAAGCTGGCCGCCGCCAAGAATTCCGATAGTGGATCCCGGAGGCAGGGGTGAGTCGACATCAGCCATCGTCGCTGGGGGCCTCGGCTACGGCGTCGGTTCGCGCCATTCGCCAGGCATCAAGGCGTCCGGCAAGCTCTGTGTCTTCTACGGCGAGTATTGCTGCGGCCATCAACCCGGCGTTGGTGGCGCCAGGCACGCCGATGGCGAGCGTTCCGACCGGAATGCCGGCAGGCATCTGAACAATCGAAAGAAGACTGTCCTGGCCGTGCAGCGCCTTGCTCTCGACCGGCACCCCCAGAACCGGCAGACTGGTGATGGCGGCGGTCATCCCGGGCAGGTGTGCGGCACCACCGGCACCGGCAACGATGACCTTGAGACCGCGATCACGGGCGGTCCTGGCGTAGTCGTACATGCGATCGGGCGTCCGGTGTGCAGAAACAATCCTGGTCTCATAGGCAACTTCCAGATCCACCAGAATTTCGGCGGCGTGGCGCATGGTTGGCCAGTCGGACTGGCTGCCCATGATTATTCCAACTACGGGTCTGATATCGGACATCGTCCTGACTGGTTACTCCAGGATCTTCTTTAAAGGAAGGAAGGCGAAATGAAGCGGCGGATTATAGGCGTTGCGAAGAATATGGCAAGGAGAGTGCACTGGGTTGCCGTTAAAATTCCGGAGATCGGGGTGCTCACAGGAAACTGTCGAATCGGGCTGTTGATCACGATATAATTGACGGCGAATCACGTCGTTGATTCCGGTATTGATCGCGGTGGGCAGCGTCGATGCCTTTTCGCAGAATTTGGGCAACGTCATTGATGAAAGTCAGCAGGCCGATAGGCGCCGGACACCAGAGGTCCCCAGCGGAGCCCGATGCTGGGCCCCAAACGTCGGCGCGCCGGGCGCCGGGGCGCGGTAGTCCGACAATTCCTGAAAACGAACTGACACCCAATGTTCAGTCGGTGGTCGCGACTTTGATGGATGAGGTGGAGCGGCTCAAAAACGATCTCGATCACAGCCGCCAGCGTATGCTTGAGCTTGAAAACATTGCGGATGAGGATCCGCTGCTGCCAATCCTTAACCGGCGCGCCTTTGAGCGTGAACTTGCCCGGTCACTCGCCTTTGCCAGGCGGTACCAGATCCCGTCCTGCCTGGTCTATTTCGACCTTGACGGTTTCAAACAGGTAAACGATCGGTTTGGCCATGGGGCCGGAGATGCTGTCTTGATGCAGGTCGCAGACGTGCTCAATGGCAATGTCCGGGAATCAGATGTGGTGGGCCGCATGGGTGGCGATGAATTCGCAGTTGTTCTTGTTCATGCGGACTACACCGCATCCCAGGAGAAAGCACAGCGTCTTCTTGAAGCCCTGACGGCATCGCCTGTAGACGTGGGAGGGACGGTAATTTCGATTGCTGCAAGTGCTGGATGTACGTTGTTTCGCGATGACGACACGGTGGTGTCCATTATCGAGCGTGCGGACCATGCAATGTACGATCATAAGCGGCAATAGTGACTGTTTTGCCTGTACGTTTACAGGCTTGACGATAACTCGGACGCTGGTTGGTCAACGGTACAGGACACTCAGGATGTTACGCAATGATATCGGGAAGCAGGAGGTCTTCTATTTCCTGAATTTCGTCCTTTAGCATCAGTTTTCGTTTCTTCAGTCGGGTCAATTGAAGCTGGTCTGCCACGCCGCGCAAAACCAAACTTGAGATCGCGCTGTCCATATCGCCATGCTCCAATCTCAACTCCGCCAGACGCTCACGCAATTGTTCTTCGTCGTTGTCTGTCATTCCGGCCTCTTTTGCATCTATGAGCCCATTATGGATACTCAGAACCAAAAATGCCAGAGGCAGGATTGCCATCGACAAACGTTCACATATACGTCACACTTTGCTTGTTATCGCTGTCAATCATAGGAGGGTAAGCAATGACATTGGAGACGACACTCGCTGAACTGAACGAAAAGCACGGTGCCCTGGAAATAGAAATCGAAGAGGAATTGGCGCGACCTTTTCTGGACAGTTTGAAAGTCTCCGAACTCAAACGTGAAAAACTCCGAATAAAAGAAGAAATCGAGAAACTGACGGCTGAGAGCGAAGCCGCTTGAACCTAAGCGTTCGCAAGAGCGCAGACTAATCGCCTGAAATTGTTGTGCCGGTGGACCTGACTGCGGCTGCCGGGGACGAGATGTTTTTGCTGATCGGTGGTTTCTGTCCGAGACGGCCCAGGACCTGATCGAAATCAGGCAATCCTAGTACCCTACAGAGTCCAGAATCTTGTTCTGAAACCAGGCAACGCCTTGCTCGTGTCGCGGGCTGAGTGGTCCCGGCCGATACCCTTGCGAGGCGTAATTCGCCTGGGTGTCGATGCATATTTCAAAATCCTGCCGGATGACGTCGAGATTGCGCTCGATAGTCAGTGTACGCTCCGGCGCTGTGTCGGGTGAGTCGTCGTCGAAATAGAAATGATAGACGAGTTCCGTCCTGTCGTGACCAAGCGGGTTGATGCGTGACGTATTCATGCCGCCATCAAACAGCGACAATGTCCAGTTCGGCCACATCCACAACCACTTGCCCTTGTAGAACAAACCTTCACGTGGCGGGGCACTCATGCGTACCAGATTTTCATGAGCCGTGGTTTCGAAGGCGTCGAACTCGATCGCCTGAAAGAACTCGGGATGGATGCCTGGGATGTGATACCCCTCAACAAAATTGTCCGTGTAGACCTTCCAGTTGGCGTCGAAAAACAGGCGTTCTTCATGCTGGACCCGATAGGTCTCGATCGGTTCGGCCGACAGTTCCGGGATCGTGTCGGCCAACTGAGATGCCAGTGTTTGTTCAGGATCAATCGCCACGAACAGCAGACCCCGCCAGATCTCCACACCGATCGTTTCCAGGGGCCAGTCAGAGAGCTCGAAATCTTCATCGTCGCCGAACCAGGGTGTCTGCCTCAACGTGCCGTCAAGGTCGTAGACCCAATTGTGATAGGGGCAGCGCAACAGCGAGCAACTGCCCGTACCGTCCTTCAGCAGTTGCGCGCCGCGATGGCGACAGACGTTGCGGAATCCTCTGAGTGTTCCGTCACGGTCCCGAATTGCTAATACCCTGGCTCCGGCAATCTGGGCGGCGACATACGAACCGGGCTGTGCCACCGCGTCCGCCGGGCCGAGCAACTGCCACGTACACCAGAAAATCTTCCGGCACTCGCGCTGATACACATCCGGGTCGGTATAGTAAGCCGGTTCCAGGTTGTGCATTGCTCTGGACGATGCAGCGATTGTCTTGCTGGAACTCATAACGCCTCGGCCTGCTCTCGGAGTTTGAATTTCTGCACCTTGCCGGTAGAGGTTTTGGGCAGCTCGGTGAAGATAACTGTTCGCGGGCATTTGAAATGCGCGATATTTTCCCGGCAGAAATCGATGATTTCCTGTTGTGTGATGTTACCGGCGTCGGCGCGCAAGGCGACAAAAGCACAAGGTGTCTCGCCCCATTTATCGTCGGGCCGCGCGACCACGGCGGCCTCCAGCACGGCAGGGTGCCGGTACAGCGTGTCCTCAACCTCGATTGATGAAATGTTCTCGCCGCCGGAGATGATGATGTCCTTGGATCTGTCCTTGAGTTGGATGTATCCGTCGGGATGCCAGACGCCAAGGTCGCCGGAATGGAACCAGCCCCCGGCGAAACATTCCTCGCTTGCTTTCGGGTTTTTTAGATATCCCTTCATGACCACATTGCCCTGAAACATGACTTCCCCGATGGTTTCTCCATCCTGGGGCACGGTCTCCATGGTTTCCGGATCCCGCACCGACAAGCCCTCAAGGACTGCCAGACGGACACCCTGGCGGGCTTTGATGGCGGCACGCTCGGTCGCGGGCAGTGCGTCCCATTCATCGTGCCAGGCGTTGACCACTGCCGGGCCGTAGGTTTCCGTCAGGCCATAGACATGGATCACGTTGAAACCGGCATCGTCCATCGCCTGCAGGGTTGCCGCTGGCGGGGGCGCTGCCGCCGTGAAGAAGGTGATGCGCTCGTCCAATGTGCGTCTTTCTTCAGCCGTGGCATTGACCAGCAGTCCCATGATGATCGGCGCCCCGCACATGTGGGTCACACCGTGTTCCGCACAGGCGTCGTATATTCGTTTTGCCTCTATCCTGCGCAGACAGACATGCGTGCCTGCGACGATGCTGAGCGACCAGGTAAAGCACCATCCGTTGCAGTGAAACATGGGCAAGGTCCACAGGTAAACCGGATGCTGGCCCATGGCGGCGGTGACGACATTACCCATGGCCAGGAGATAGGCCCCACGGTGGTGGAAGACGACGCCCTTGGGATTGCCTGTGGTTCCCGACGTGTAATTCAGCGTGATGGCGTCCCATTCGTCTCCCGGAGGCTGCCAGGCATATTCGGGATCTCCGCCGGCGATGAATTCCTCGTAGCCGATCGTGCCGGCCCGCTTGTCATTGCCGAACTGTTCATCGTCGATATCGATCACCAGTGGGTTGCCTTCTGCCAGAGCCAAGGCCTGGGACGCGACTTCGGCGAATTCCGGGTCCACCAGAAAAACTTTCGCTTCGCCATGATCAAGTATGAAACCGATGTTAGCGGCATCGAGACGGGTGTTGATGGCGTTGAGGACGGCACCGGCCATGGGAACACCGTAATGTGCGTCAAGCATGGCGGGCACATTCGGCGCTATGATCGCTACGGTTTCACCTTTTTTCACGCCATGGCGTTCCAGCGCGGATGCCAGCCTGCGGCATCTTCGATAAAACTCGGCGTATGAGTAGGACAGATTGCCATGTATTACAGCCGTTTGATCGGGATATACTGTGGCGGAGCGTTCTAGAAATGGCAAAGGAGACAAGGGTTGATGATTGGCGGAATTTTTGTCTAGATCCTTGTCGAAAAGACCGGTTTGTGGCGACATACTGAATTCTCCGGAAAAGCAAAGAGGCAATCGAACTGAGCAATCGAACTTGCTGGTTTTCTCGTCTGGGAAGCTAGCGAAACTCTGGTTTCGAAGCAATCGGGCGTTTGGGTGTCATCCGATAGTTTAATTTCGTTACCCCCGAATGCAGAGTAGGCGTTGTCTGGCAAGCACGATGGGGATGGTGTTGGACTTGGAAGTGCGATCGGGTAGCTGATCGGCACTACAGGACTATTTTGACCCTGGAGGGGTTTGTTGAATGAGCAAATATCACGACGTCTATGAAGCTTGGAAGAATGATCCCCACGGTTTCTGGAGTCAGGCGGCCGAAGACATCGACTGGGACCGACGCTGGGACAACGTCTATTCCCGGACCGACGACCTCGACCGCTGGTTTGCCGGAGCCCGATGCAATACCTGTTACAATTGCCTGGACCGGCATGTGGAACAGGGCAGGGGTGATCAGGCAGCCCTGATCTACGACAGCCCAATCACGGATCAGGCGAAGACGTTCACCTATTCGCAACTGCTCGACGAGGTGGCGACATTTGCCGCTGTTCTGCAAAACCTGGGTGCTGGACGTGGCGACCGCGTAATCCTGTATATGCCAATGATTCCGGAAGCCGCAATTGCAATGCTGGCGTGTGCCCGGATTGGCGCCATACATTCCGTCGTGTTCGGCGGATTTGCCTCCAAGGAGCTTGCCACACGTATCGACGACGCCAAACCCAGCGTCATGGTCGCCGCATCATGCGGCATCGAACCCGGCAAGGTGATTGCCTACAAGCCGCTGCTTGACGAAGCCATCGACCTGTCCAGTCACAAGCCGGACGCCTGTATCGTGTTTCAGAGACCGATGTGCGAAGCCAGCCTGATGGATGGTCGCGACCACGATTGGGCGGCTAAAACAGAAGCAGCCCGGCAGGCCGGTGAAAAGGCGGACTGTGTCAGCGTCGAGGCGACCGATCCGCTCTACATTCTCTATACGTCCGGTACGACAGGTCAGCCCAAGGGTGTGATCCGGGACAATGGCGGCCATATGGTGGCGCTCAAATGGTCCATGAAAAACATCTACGACATCAACCCGGGTGAGGTTTACTGGGCAGCGTCCGATGTGGGGTGGGTCGTCGGCCACTCCTATATCGTCTACGCACCACTGCTACACGGATGCACGACGATCCTGTTCGAGGGTAAACCCGTTGGCACCCCAGATGCGGGGACTTTCTGGCGTGTCATCAGCGATCATGGCGTGGTGAGCCTGTTTACCGCGCCGACTGCCTTTCGTGCCATCAAGAAGGAAGACCCGTCAGGGAGTTTTATCGGCAAATACGACATGTCAAAATTTCGCACCCTGTTCCTGGCCGGAGAGCGTGCCGATCCCGATACTCTCCAATGGGCCGAGGACAAGCTGGGCGTACCAGTCATTGATCACTGGTGGCAGACGGAAACCGGCTGGTCGATCGCCGCAAATCCGATGGGGCTGGGGATGCTGCCGGTCAAACACGGCTCGCCGACGGTCGCAATGCCAGGTTACGACGTGCATATCCTCGACGAGAATTGCAAAGAGGTCGAGCGGGGCGAGATTGGGGCGATTTCCGTAAAGCTGCCGTTGCCGCCCGGTTGTCTGCCGACGCTCTGGAACAACGATGAGCGATTTCGCGAAAGCTACCTGAACGAGTTTCCCGGATATTACCAAACAGCCGATGCCGGGTTCATGGACGAAGACGATTATCTCTACATCATGGCAAGAACCGATGACATCATCAATGTCGCCGGTCACCGGCTGTCGACCGGAGGCATGGAGGAGGTCCTGGCGAGCCACCCCGACGTTGCCGAATGTGCCGTGATCGGTATTGCCGACGCCCTGAAGGGCCAGGTGCCCGCAGGATTCGTGGTTTTGAACTCCGGCGTCAATCGGGATCCGTCCGAGATCGAGAAGGAATGCGTTGCTCTGGTGCGTCAGAAGATCGGCCCGGTCGCGGCCTTCAAACTGGCGATGGCCGTGGCCCGGCTGCCAAAGACCCGGTCAGGTAAAATTCTGCGCGGGACCATGCGGAAAATTGCTGATGGCGAGGAATACAACGCACCGGCAACGATCGACGATCCGGTCATCCTCGATGAAATTACTCAATCCCTCAAGGACGCAGGAATCGTTTCC
Source organism: Hyphomicrobiales bacterium (assembly GCA_021775835.1). The sequence continues at coordinate 38,966 of JAJFHC010000148.1, forward strand.
CGTTAGAGACCTTGGTCCAGTCTTGACCCGGTCTATTCTTCCGGTTCGGGCTTCAGTTCCTTGAGCTTGGCGAATACGGAATCAGGATCAATAACCTCGTCCTCATCCGAAGGTTCCGGTGCAACGGGCTCAGAGGTACCGAACACGGATTCGACATTGGCCGGTTTTTCCCGATCGAGTTGTTCTTCAATCTCGGCCGCCGTTGCTTCCACTTCAACAACAGGTTCGGGAGCGGCCACGGTTTCAGATACGGGAAGCAGGGTGCCTGACTTGCGGGCTTCCGCTTCGGCCACCTTGCGTTCGCGCTCAAGACGTGTGGCGGCTTTCTGGACAGCGCCGTCAAGTTCGGTCTGTTTGCACAGTCCGAGTGTTACCGGATCAACAGGCTTGATGTTGGCCGAATTCCAGTGGCTCCTCTCCCGGATCGCCTGAATGGTCGGTTTAGTCGTGCCGACTAGCTTGATCACCTGGCTGTCAGTAAGCTCGGGGTGATTGCGTAGGAGCCACGAAATGGCGTCGGGCCGATCTTGCCGGCGTGATACGGGTGTGTAGCGGGGACCGCGTTTGGTCTTTACTTCAGGGATATCGACTTTCGATTCCGCCAGTTTCAGCTGATAAGCCGGATTGGACTGGGCCATTTCAAGTTCGTCACGCGTCAATTGCCCCGACGAAAGCGGATCCATGCCCTTGATGCCCTGAGCGACGTCGCCATCGGCTATGCCCTTGACTTCCAGTTCGTGCAACTGACAGAAGTTGGCGATCTGATCGAATGTCAACGACGTATTGTCGACAAGCCACACGGCGGTGGCTTTTGGCATGAGCGGTAATCTAGACATGATAAATTCCTCCGGGACC
>JAJFHC010000149.1 GCA_021775835.1 Hyphomicrobiales bacterium
TCGCCGGACAATTCGGCAGCGGAATTATCGCCGCCCTGAGAAAGCTGGCGTGTGAACCGGCAGTCGGGATAGTTGGAACATCCGATGAATGCGCCATACCGGCCAACTTTCAGGCTGATCCTGCCATCCTCGCAGGAAGGACATTTCCGCGGATCGGTGCCATCTCCGGGGTCGGGAAAAACGTGCGGCCCAAGCAACTCATTCAGGGCATCAAGGACTTCGGAGACCCTGAGGTCGGTTGTTTCACCAACCGCTGCTGTGAACTCGGTCCAAAAATCCCTCAGAACGTCTTTCCACTCGATTTCACCGTTGGAAATCCGATCGAGTTTCTCTTCCAGGCTCGCGGTGAAGTCATACTGCACATAACGCGTGAAGAAGCTCTCAAGGAACGCCGTGACCAACCGCCCCTTGTCTTCCGGGATGAGGCGCTTCTTGTCGAGCTGAACATATCCGCGATCGCGCAACACCGTCAGGGTTGAGGTATAAGTCGAAGGCCGGCCGATACCGAGTTCTTCCATGCGCTTGATAAGTGTGGCTTCTGTGTATCGCGGCGGCGGTTCGGTGAAGTGCTGGTTCGGATTGATTTTCTGCATACCCACAACGTCTGCCTTGGCCATTGCAGGAAGACGACGGGAGTCATCCGACTCGTCTTCATCGTCACGGCCTTCCTGATACAGCTTCAGAAATCCGTCGAACCGTACCACCGAGCCGGTTGCCCGCAGGCTGTAGCGCTCACCGTCCGGGCTGGTCGTGGTGATATCGACCGACGTGCGATCGATGGTTGCGCTCTCCATCTGGCTGGCAATCGTGCGTTTCCAGATCAGGTCATAAAGCTTAAACTGTTCGTCATCGAGACGATGGCTGACGTCCTTGGGCAAGCGGGACAGGGAGGTCGGTCGGATCGCTTCGTGTGCTTCCTGCGCGTTCTTCGCCTTGGTTTTGTACATCCTCGGGCTTGACGGCACGTAGGCTTCGCCGAATTGCTCGCTGACGACGTTTCTGCATTCCGCGATTGCCTCACCGGCGATTTGAACGCCGTCGGTCCGCATATAGGTGATCAGGCCTTGTGTCTCTCCGCCCAAATCGATGCCTTCGTACAATTTCTGGGCAACTTGCATGGTGCGCGACGACGAAAATCCGAGCTTGCGGGATGCTTCCTGCTGCAACGTCGATGTGGTGAAGGGAGGGTAGGGGTTGCGTTTCTGGGGTTTGCTTTCAACTGATTCGACCAGAAAATGGCCGTTTAGGATCGCTTCCACATGTTTGTGGGCAACTTCTTCGTTGGGGATGTCAAACTTGCCGAGCCGGTTGCCGGCGACGGCGAAAAGGCGTGCCTGAAACGGTTTTCCGGCGGCCGTCTGCATGTCTGCTACGATCGTCCAGTATTCCTCGCTCTTGAAGGCCTCGATTTCGAGCTCGCGCTGGCAAACCAAGCGCAATGCAACGGACTGGACGCGGCCGGCGGACCGAGAGCCGGGCAGTTTGCGCCACAGAACAGGCGATAGGGTAAAGCCCACGAGATAGTCCAAGGCCCGGCGTGCCAGATAGGCATCAACAAGCGGCGTGTCCAGTTCACGCGGGTTCTGCATGGCTTCCAGAATGGCCGACTTGGTGATCGCATTGAAGACGACCCGCTCTATGGCCTTGTCTTTCAAAACCTTTTTCTGAGACAAGACTTCCAGGACATGCCAGGAAATCGCTTCACCCTCGCGGTCCGGGTCAGTTGCCAGGATGAGTTTGTCGGCGCCCTTGACCGCATCGGCGATTTCCTTGAAACGCTTTTTCGACCGTGCATCCATGTCCCATGACATGGCGAAATCCTCGTCGGGGCGCACGGATCCGTCCTTGGATGGAAGGTCGCGGATATGGCCATAGGATGCCAGAACCGTAAAACCCGGCCCAAGATACTTATTGATCGTTTTAGCCTTGGCTGGCGACTCGACGATAACAACGTTCATTCAGTTTTGCTCTCAGCTTAGAACCGGACAATCGACTCGTTGGTTCAAAAATTCGGCGATCGATGCAGCTTCCAAAGGGCCAGCGGTTAAGAAAACCGTATCCACCGTCCTTGAATTTCATTGCTCCGCGCAATCGGCGCACGAAGATGATGAAAAGAGGGGCCGGTGTCAAATGGCTTCCCGTTGGACTGTCAATTTTGCAAGAATCCTGATCGGTTCACAAAACCGATACGGAAGACATGCCGTGTCTCTGCAATCGTCCAGCAAGATCGAGTTCGAGCAGGACGAGATGCACTATACCTGGCTCGATATCGCTTTCCTGAATGATGGAGTCAAGGGGCATCGGCGTAGGGCCGAGGAGTGAGAGGATGCGGTTTCTGTCTTTGTCGGCGATGTCCAGGCTTGCCGCGCGGTCCGTATCGACCTCGACTTGAGCAACTGAGCCGTTGATCGGGACGAGCGGTAGACGATCAGGATGGGCCATAATGGGGGCGAGGGTTTCGAGGATATGCTGGGCGCAGGTTACGAGTTCCGCCCCTTCTCTTATCAGGCGGTTGGAACCGGCAGATCTGGGATCGAGCGGGGATCCGGGAACCGCAAAAACGTCACGCCCCTGTTCGCCAGCGAACCGGGCTGTAATCAGTGAGCCTGACCGCTCCGCTGCTTCAATGACGATAACGCCGTTGCTGAGACCGGAAATCAGCCGGTTGCGGCGGGGAAAGTGGCGTGCCTTGGGTCGAACACCTGGCGGCATCTCTGAAACAATTGCACCTTGGTTTCCGATTCGGGCCTGGAGTTCGACATTTTCCGGGGGATAGACAACATCAATCCCGCCGGCAACTGCCGCTATCGTGCCGGTTTCCAGACTGGCCTCGTGAGCCGTCGTGTCGATGCCCCTCGCCAATCCGGATATCACCGTGACGCCGGCACGAGTGATTTCATGGGTTATTTCACGGGTGATCCGGATGCCTGCGGCCGACGCATTTCGCGCGCCCACGACCGCAATTGATGGCTGCTCGGCAAGCGTGATGTCGCCTTTGACGCAAATGAGAGGCGGTGGTGATGCAATGTGGCGCAGACGAAAAGGGTAATCGGGCTCGCAAAGGGCGATGAGGCGCGCTCCGAGTTCTTCTGTGCGGGCCCGTTCGCTGTCTGCCGCCCGTATTGTACAGATCCGGATCTTGCGCCCCGGCATGCTGCGTTTCGAAAGCGCCGGCAAGGCGTCGAGGGCGTCAGCGGCTGATTGAAAGTGTTTAAGAATATCCAGAAAGGTGTGGGGGCCGACATTTTCACTGCGGCTGAGTCGAAGCCAATCACGACGTTCGTCGCAGGTAAGCTCCCGAATTTGCATTGTTTGTATCTCTCAGGCTTATTTTCCAATCCTGGCTTCTTCTCCTTTTACGAGCCGGAACACGTTTGCCCGGTGCGTGATGAAGATAATAATGCTCATTACAATAAAGAGCTCCATTTCCTGGCCTCGGCCGAACCAGAAAAGGACGGCCGGCATGGCCGCTGCCGCAATCAGGGCGGCGAGTGAGGAAATCCGGAACAAAGCGGCGACCGCCAGCCAGATTGCGCAGAAGCACAAGGCAGCCGGCCAGAAAAGTCCGAGCAGAACCCCGATATAGGTTGCAACGCCCTTGCCGCCACGGAACCTCAGCCAAACCGGCAGGATGTGCCCCAGAAACGCTCCAAATCCTGCAATGATGCCTGTGTCCGGGCCCCATTGCAGTCCGATCAGGACCGGGATGGTGCCTTTCGAAAGGTCTGCAATCAGGGTTGCCACCGCCACGCCCTTGTTGCCGGTGCGCAGGACATTGGTGGCGCCGATGTTTCCGGATCCGATAGAGCGCACGTCGCCCAGGCCCGCCAGCCTGGTGAAGATCAGGCCAAACGGAATGGAACCGACAAGGTATCCGAAAATCAAGGCCGCCAGATAGTAGGGCAGGGCTAGGTTCCAGTTGAAGGGATCAGGCATGGTTGTATCGATGTGTTATCAAATGGCTTTCTTGGGCGTCACACTCAGTTCAGGCTGTAAACGGTACGCCCGGTCACCATCGTGTGCAAGACACGACCCTGCATGCGTCGGGCTTCAAATGGCGTGTTCTTTGATTTCGACCTGAGATGTTCAAGTTCGAGCACCCAAGGCATGCCTTCGTCGAAGACAATGAGATCGGCAGGCGCACCGACTGCCATACGCCCGGCTTCAAGACCAAGAAGGCTGGCGGGATGACTGGTCAGGGTCGCCAGCAGGCTGGGAAGCGAGATTTCTTCGTTGTGAACCAGGTTGAGACATGCGGAAAGCAGGGTCTCCAGTCCAACGGCGCCATAGGCTGCATCCGCAAACGGATGGCGTTTGGTTTCCACATCCTGGGGATCGTGACCGGAAACAATGACGTCGATCGTGCCATCGACCAAGCCTTCAACCATTGCACGGCGGTCATCTTCGCCGCGCAGGGGCGGCGATATTTTGAAAAAGGTGCGGTACGGACCGATATCGTTTTCATTCAACGACAAATGGTTGACCGATACACCGCACGTTACCGGCAGCCCCTTGTCCTTGGCGCGCCTGATGACCTCAAGGGAATCGCGGCACGAAATCTGTGAGGCATGATACTGGGCGCCGGTCAGTTCAACCAGGCGGATGTCACGTTCCAGCACGATGGTCTCGGCGGCAGTGGGTATTCCAGGCAAGCCCAGTCTGGTGGCAACTTCGCTTTCATTCATGACGCCGGCGGCCGACAGGCTTGGGTCTTCCAGGTGCTGTACCACGATGGCACCGAAATCATGGGCGTAGCTCAGGGCACGCCTGAGTACCTGGCTGTCAACGACACTTCTGTCGCCATCGGTGAAGGCCAGGGCTCCGGCCTCTTTCAGGAGGCCGATTTCGGTCATCTCCTGGCCCTTGAGCCCCTTGGTCAGAGCTGCCATGGGGTGCACATTGACCTTGGCGGTGTCCCGAGCACGGCGTTCAAGAAAATCAACGAGAGCGACATCGTCGATCACCGGTTCTGTATTGGGCATGCAAATGACAGTGGTAACACCGCCGGCGGCCGCAGCCTCGCTGGCCGTGGCGAGGGTTTCCCGGTGTTCGTTGCCAGGTTCGCCGGTGAATACTCGCATGTCGATCAGACCCGGGCACAAAACGTGTCCCTTGCAGTCGATGACTTCAACGCCTTCTGCGCCGCGGATCATCCCGGAAATTTCGCCTACTGCCGATATATGGCCGTCTTCCACCGCGACGCCGCCTATGGTGTCGGTGCCGGTTTCCGGGTTCACCACCCTTGCGTCGATGAATATCGCATCGCCACCACCGCGCCGGCGTCCTGTCATGGTGGCTGCCATCACAAGGTCTCCAACTCGTTGGGCAGGTTGCGCGACAGGGCGTCGAGGACGGCCATCCTCACCGCCACCCCCATCTCCACCTGTTCACGAATGACGCTTCGGTTGTCGTCGGCGATGGCGCTGTCGATTTCCACACCGCGGTTCATGGGTCCCGGGTGCATCACAAGCGCGTCCGGCTTGGCGTAGGAGAGCTTTGCTGCGTCGAGGCCGAAGAAGCGGAAGTACTCCCGGGTGGACGGCACGAACGAACCGTTCATGCGCTCAAGCTGGAGTCTGAGCATCATGACGATGTCACATCCCTCCAGACCGGTCTGCATGTCGGTATGAACCTCTACCCCCAAACGGTCGGCCGCCGTCGGCAGGAGTGTTCTGGGAGCAACGATGCGCACACGAGCGCCCATGGTATTGAGCAGAATAATGTTCGATCGCGCCACGCGGCTGTGAAGAATGTCACCGCAGATCGCTACCGTGAGGCCTTCCAGCTTGCCCTTGCGGCGTCTGATCGTGAGGGCGTCAAGCAGGGCCTGGGTGGGGTGTTCGTGACTGCCGTCTCCAGCATTGATAACGGCGCAACCTACCTTTTGGGACAACAGTTCCACCGCACCGGCGGCACTGTGGCGCACGACGATCAGATCAGGTCTCATGGCATTGAGAGTCATTGCTGTGTCGATCAGGGTTTCCCCCTTCTTGATCGACGAGGTCTTGACCGACATGTTCATGACATCGGCGCTCAGACGCTTGCCAGCCAACTCAAATGAGCTCTGGGTGCGTGTCGAGGCTTCAAAAAACAAATTTATCTGGGTGCGGCCGCGCAGGGTATCGCGTTTCTTGTCGATCTGCTGGTTCTGATCGACGTATGTATCCGCAAGATCCAGTAAAGCCTTGATCTCAAGATGGGAAAGGCCTTCGATTCCCAGCAGGTGCGCGCCGCTGAGGATCGTTGCATCTGTTGCCTGATCGTTTTTCATTAAAGGCGACTGTATAGGCTGAGTGCTTGACGGCGGCAAGCATTGAATACCACCATCCACAGGGTGATTTACTGAGTGAGATCGTCATGCCTGAAAACAGCTATGAACCACACGATGTCTTCAACCAATCGCCGGTGTTCGAGGATGTGAACCTGTATCAGACCGATCGTGCCCTAAAGGACGCGGTTCACCGCGAAGGTGCGGGCTGGGCGGACGGCATTCTTGGCGGCCACGGCCGAATTTGCGGATCGGCTGACACTCTCGAGCATGGACGGTTAGCCAACGAAAACCCTCCGGTATTGCGAACGTTCGACACCAAGGGCCGCCGCATTGACCGTGTCGACTATCATCCCTCCTACCATGCTCTCATGGCGCTCTCTATTGAGACTGGACTGCATGCAAGCCCCTGGGAGCATTTGGCAGATGGCTCTGCGCCGGTGCCAGGTGCCACTGTTGCCAGGGCTGCCGGGTTCTTCATGGCTTGTCAGGCGGAGGCGGGGCACACCTGTCCCGTTACCATGACGCACGCAGCGATCCCGGCCCTGATGGCAGATCCGAATCTGGCTAAAGCCTGGGTCCCCCGCATCGTGTCCCGGCATTACGACAAGTCGTTCGTCCCGGCGGAAGAGAAACTTGGCGTCACATTCGGCATGGGAATGACTGAAAAACAGGGGGGCACGGATGTGCGCTCCAACACGACCCGGGCCCTCCCAACGCAAGACGGATTCTACCGGTTGGACGGTCATAAGTGGTTCCTGTCGGCACCCATGAGCGACGCATTTCTCATGCTGGCGCAGGCACCAGCGGGACTGTCGTGTTTCCTCGTGCCGCGCATCCTCGAAGAGGGCAAGGTCAATGCTTTGCATCTTCAGCGGTTGAAACCAAAGCTCGGCAATCGATCCAACGCCTCTTCGGAAGTCGAACTGCACGGTGCCAGCGCCTGGTTGCTCGGCGAGGAAGGGCGCGGTGTGCGCAATATCATCGAGATGGCAACATATACCCGCCTCGACTGTGCCATCAGTTCCGCCGGTCTGATGCGCATGGCACTGGCGCAGGCGCTCAACCATTGTGCCCACCGCACGGTGTTTCAGAAGAAGCTCGTTGATCAGCCAATGATGCAGAAAGTGCTGGCGGACATGGCGATCGAAAGCGAGGCGGCCACCGCGCTGGTGATGCGTCTTGCACGCGCCTACGATAATGCTATTCCCGGTCAGGCTGCCGACCCGCTGTCGCTTGCCTACAAGCGGATCATGACACCTGTTGCAAAATACTGGATCTGCAAGACCGCGCCACGTTTTGCCTATGAAGCCATGGAATGCCTTGGGGGGAACGGTTATGTGGAAGAGGGCACGATGGCACGGCTGTTCCGCGAGGTCCCCGTCAACGCAATCTGGGAGGGGTCGGGCAATGTCATGTGCCTTGATGTCTTGCGTGTGGCTTCGAGGGAATCGGAATTGTTTGAACTGTTGCTTGGCAGCCTTGAACCGGTCGCACAGCGAACTCCTGAACTGAAACCGCTCTTCGGCACTGTTCAGGATCTGATTCAGGAAGGCGCGTTAAGCGAATGCAACGCAAGGATATTTGTGGAAACCCTTGTCCGCCTTGCTGCTGGAGTACTGTTGGTTGAGAATGCCCCAACGGCGATCCGTGACGGGTTCCTGATCAAGCTTGCAGAAATGGGCGCAGGGGAGACTTATGGGGCCCTTCGGTCGACACTTGACGGCGCAGCTATCGTTGAGCGCGCCATGCCAGCGACCTGAAGTCTTCGTTGGATACAACAGACCCTGCATCAACGACGGGGTTTCAGTCGAAGGCACTCTCACCCTCCGGCCAGGTAGATGATCACGGGCAGGGTGACCGCAGAGACAACAATCTGTGCCGTTATCGTGCTGGAAATCAGAGGAGCGTCGCCGCCCAGTTGCCGGGCAAGAATGTATGAGGCATTGGCGGCGGGCACGGCAGCGCAGATTATGGCGACGCTTTGCGTAATCTGGTCGGCCTCCAGCATGCGCGCCGTTGCCCAGACCAGCATCGGCATGACAAGCAATTTCAGTGCAGTGGAAACCAGAACCGGCGCCCGGTGGTCGAATGCCGATCTTGGGTCAAGGCCGGCGCCGAGAGCGAGGAGGCCAATTCCCAACGCGCCGCTGCCGATCAGCGTCAGGGCCGAAAGCAGTGGCGGCGGCAGAATGATGCCGGTCAGGTTCCATATGATGCCCAGGGCACAGGACCAGATGATTGGGTTTCTGGCGACCAGAAAGGCGAGACGCGCAGGACTGGGCGTTGTGCCGTCTGCGTAAACGGTCACGACGGCCACGCTGAGGACATTCAGCAGCGGTATCAGTGTGATGATCCCGATGGCGCCCAGGGTCAGGCCGGCGTCACCATAAAGAGCGGCAATGATGGCCAGAGCCGCAAACGTGTTCCAACGTGTGGACGTCTGAAAGAGACTCGAAAATGCCGGGCCGGTCAGGTGAAGTCGGGTTATCAGACTGTTGCGAAACAGGAACAAAAAAATGACGAGTACGGTGATGGCGATGAGCAGGATGGCACTGATGCCAAGAACCGGCGCACCGGTGAGATCGGCTATTGCCAGTGTCTTTGCCAGCAGCACGGGGAAAAGCACGTAATAGGTCACGTGCTCCAACGCCATCCACATGTCGGGTTTTACAACCTTATAGCGGCACAGGAGAAAACCCAGGAGGATCGTCAGAAAAACCGGCAGAAGGGCGCCCAGAGTTACCAGCATGGATCCGGCTCAGTCCCTGCAAGCGGCTTTGAAGGGAACACGCCTGCTCACAGCGACCGCAATCGGTCGAGCGCGCCTTGCAGAATGTAGGCAGCGGCCATCTTGTCCACGACTTCGGCGCGGCGTGCACGGCTGGCGTCTGCCTCGAGCAGGGTTCGCGTGACCGCTGCGGTCGACAGGCGTTCATCCCATACAGCGATCGGCAGGTCGGTCAGGCCGGCAAGGTTGCGGGCAAAGGCCCGTGTGGCCTGGGCACGGGGGCCTTCCGATCCATCCATGTTGTAGGGTAGTCCCAGTATGAGCCCACCGATTTCATGTTCGTCGCACAAAGCCAGAAGGGCCGCTGCATCCTTACCGAACTTGACCCGCCTGATTGTTTCAAGTGGCGACGCCACGGTGCGGGTGACGTCCGACAATGCCAGGCCGATCGTGCGAGTGCCGAGATCGATTCCGATCAGGCGCTGACCGGCCTCAAGGGACGCGGCGAAGTCTTCAAGTGAAATGATGGGGTCTGAGGCCAACAGGGGCTCGCCTTAAAAAGGGTTTATCGTCCCTTGGTTTAGGGCATAAACTGCCATACGAAAAGAACCCATCCTCGCTGCGGTTCAAAATCATCAGGAAAACTCAGGAGACGATCAGCATGAAAATCAAATGGTTGGGACATTCCGCTTTCAGAATCGAAACCGGTAGTAGCGTCATTCTGATCGATCCGTTTCTGAGTGGCAGCCCGGTGTTCGAGGGCTCTGTCGAGGAAGCTGCTGTGGGATGCACCCATGTGGCGTTGACCCACGGTCATGACGATCATGTGGGCGACACGATTGATATCTGCAAACAAACCGGGGCAACCTTGATCGCGGTTTACGAAATCTGTGTTTACCTCAACGCCAGAGGCGTGGAAAACATCGACCCCACGAACACTGGCGGTACGATCAGGACAGATGATTTTGCGGTCAGTTTTGTCCGTGCAGACCATTCTTCTTCGGCTTCGGCTGAAAACGGCATGTTCAACTACCTGGGCAACCCTTGCGGCCTGATCATCACGCCAAGCGATGGTCCCGTTGTCTATCACATGGGGGACACATCGATATTTGGCGATATGGCCCTGATCAATGAGATGTACTCACCCGACATCGGCATTGTCCCGGTTGGGGACCGGTTTACGATGGATGGCCCAACGGCGGCATTGGCCTGCAAGAGGTATTTTGACTTCAAGACAGTCATTCCAAGTCACTACGGGACTTTCCCCATAATCGAGCCCGATGCATCGAAGTTTCTGGCGGAAATGGATGGGGAAAACGTGACCGTCCTTGAGGTCGGCGGGGCACTGGACGTGTGAGATTCGCCGGGATTGGTGTTTGACTTGCCTTGAAACACAGGGCATGGCACAGATCAGAAAATCCCCGATATCACAGGAGCATCCCCATGCAGCGCAAGACTGATTTTTACATCAACGGGCAGTGGACGGCACCCGTCGTCGCCAACGATTTCGACGTGATCAACCCAGCCGATGAATCGCCGTTTGCCACCATTTCTCTCGGCAGCAAGGCCGATGTGGACAAGGCCGTCGCTGCTGCCCGGACAGCGTTCGAGAGCTGGAGCGTCACCAGTCGCGAAGAGAGACTGGCCCTGCTCGAGAAACTGGCTGAAATCTATGCTGCCCGGACCGGCGAAATGGCGGTTGCGATTTCCAATGAAATGGGTGCACCGATGGTTCTGGCGACCCAGGCCCAGGCAGCTGCCGGGCTTGGTCACATCAAGGCGTTCATCCGGACACTCAGGGACTTCACGTTTGAACATCCATTGCGCGACAATGCGACAAACGAGCAGATTGTCTATGAGGCTATCGGCGTGTGCGGTCTGATCACGCCCTGGAACTGGCCCATGAACCAGGTTGCCCTGAAGGTCGTGCCGGCGATCGCTGCCGGCTGCACGGTTGTTCTCAAGCCTTCCGAGATTGCGCCGATGTCCTCTCTTCTGTTTGCCGATTTCATGGATGAGGCGGGCTTCCCGGCCGGCGTGTTCAATCTGGTCAATGGCGACGGACCGACGGTCGGCGAGGCCATGTCGAGCCACCCCGACATCGACATGATGTCCTTCACCGGTTCCACCCGAGCGGGAACTGCCGTTACGAAAGCTGCTGCTGATACCGTGAAGCGCGTGACCCTGGAGCTGGGCGGCAAGTCGCCAAACATCGTATTTGCCGATTCCGACCTGCCGAAAGCCGTTAAATCCGGTGCGCTTCATTGTTTCAACAACACTGGCCAGTCGTGCAATGCACCGACCCGGATGATCGTTGAACGATCGGTTTATGAAGACGCGGTCAAGATTGCCGTGGAAACCGCCAACAAAACTGAAGTGGGGAACCCGGCCGACGAGGGGCGTCATATCGGTCCGCTGGTCTCTGAAATGCAGTTCAACAAGGTTCAAGGCCTGATCGAGAAGGGCATCGACGAAGGCGCACGGCTCGCCGCCGGTGGTCCGGGACGCCCGGAAGGTTTCAACCGAGGCTATTATGTGCGGCCGACCGTGTTTGCCGATGTGACCAACGACATGCACATTGCCCGCGAAGAAGTCTTTGGGCCGGTGTTGTCCATGATCGCGTTTGACACGGAAGAAGATGCCATCGCAATTGCCAACGACACGGACTATGGCTTGGCAGCCTATATCCAGACAGGCGATCAGGCCCGTGCCCATAAGGTTGCAAAGAAGTTGCGTGCCGGCATGGTACTGATCAATGGGGCGTCGCGCGCGTCGGGCAGCCCCTTCGGCGGTTACAAGCAGTCCGGAAACGGCCGCGAAGGCGGCAAATGGGGTCTTGAGGACTTCCTGGAAGTAAAAGCCATCAGTGGCTGGCAGCCGGACCTCTGAGCCACAGACTGAAGAGGCGGTCTCGTTGTCCGGGGCCGCCTCATACTCTGCGTATGGTGCGTCACAAATCGTGGTAGACCCTTGAGACCAACGTCATTGCCGGGCTTGATCCGGCGATTCGCCTAAAAGAACTGCAGGTATCGTTCCTGTTCCCAGTCGGAGACGTGATTGAGGTAACTCATCCATTCCTGGCGTTTGTAGGTAAGCCAGGCGTCAAACATTTCCTGTCCGAAGACTGATTTTGCCAGGGGGCTTCGAGAGAATTCTTCTAGGGCCTCGCCCAGAGTTCTGGGCAGCATTGAGACGCCAAGCGCCTCAAGTTCTGATTCAGTCTTCAGGTACATGTTTTCAGTGTGCGGGTCGCCGGGGTCGAGGCCTTCGCGAATCCCCTCCAGGCCGGCCGCCAGGACCAAAGCGCCGCCCAGGTAAGGATTGCAAGCGGAATCCGCCGCGCGCAGTTCCACCCGGCCACCGCCCTTGGGAATGCGCAGCGTATTGGTGCGGTTGTTGTCACCGTAACACTTGAAGATCGGTGCCCAGGTGAAGCCGGAATTGCTGCCCTTGAGGATCAGGCGTTTGTAGCTGTTGACGGTGGGCGCGACCACGGCGGTCAGCGGTGAAAGATGGCGCAGGACGCCGGCCAGGAACTGATAGCCGACCTCGGACAGGCCGCATCCGCGCGGATCGTTTTCGGATTCGAACAGGTTGCGGCCGGTTTCCAGATCGTAGAGCGACATGTTGAAATGCGCGCCGCTGCCGGCGTAGTCAGGGAAGGGTTTGGGCATGAAACTGGCGAATCCGCCGTGTTGCCGGGCAATCTCGTTCGCCATCATCCTGAAGAACACAAACCGATCGGCCATGGTCATTACGTCTGCATAGGCAAAGTCGATCTCAAACTGGCCGATCCCGTCCTCATGGTCGAAGGAATAGACGTCCCAGCCAAGATCGTTCATGGAACCGACGAGTTCCGACATCCAGGGCAGGTTGTCGAGAAGCCGCGAAACGTCATAGGCCGGCTTGGCAAGGTGGTGCTTGACGCTCATGGGCACATAGGACCCGTCGTCGTCTTCGGTAAAGACAAAGAACTCGGCTTCAACGCCAAGGTTGAGGCCGAACCCGAGTTCGGCGGCCTGTGCCGTGACGCGATTGAGTATGTTGCGGCTGCAGGGTTCAAAGGGTTTGCCTTCGCTCCACAGATTGCTGGCGAACCATGCGACGTTGGACTGCCAGGGTTGAATCATGCAGGACGCGGGGTCCGGATGTGCCGCGATCTCTTCGTCGTTCACCTCCTGAGGCACGCCTTCCAGTGCAGCGCCGGTGAACATTTCGGAGCCGCCCATCATGTCATCGAAATGGGCGATCGGGACCATCTTGGCCTTGGAAATGCCGTGCATGTCGACATAACTCGGCAGCAGGTACTCTACGCCTGCCTTTTCAAGAGTTTGCCGAAGTTCGGAATTCTCTCCGCCTGCCATATTCGTGTGCCCCGCAGTTTGATGAATGGAAATTCGCTGAAGACCGGCAGTTAAGCACCGCGACCGGACCCCGGCAAGTCTTGCAAGGGAGACGCAGACCAGCGCCTACAGGCCGGCCAGCGAAATGACTTGCCGGCGATACAGGTGATTGGCCGTATTGCGGGCAATGCGGTGTGGTGGTATCTAACGCGCCAATTGGACGTTCTTGCAATGAAACCCAGCCGCAGCGCTCTCGCCTGAAGTATAGGGGCGGGCGGTGCGCAGAGCCCAAATGAGGATCTCACATGTCGGTGGACCAGGCAGCGGTTCGTCACATAGCACGGCTTGCCCGTATCGCTGTGACGGATGAAGAATCGGTAGCGTTGGAGGGAGATCTCAACGCCATACTCAACTGGGTGGAACAGCTTGAATCAGTCAATACCGACGGTGTTGAACCCCTGACGAGTGTCGTTCACATGGACATGAAGAAACGGGACGACGTCGTTAATGATGGCGACTGTGCCGACGATATCGTGGCGAATGCGCCGGCGAAAGCGGATCATTTTTTCGTTGTTCCCAAAGTTGTAGAATAGGAGAGCTTGGATGACCGATCTCACGGCTCTTACACTTTCGCAGGCCCGTGACGGCCTCAAGGCGCGTGAATTTTCCGCTGTGGAACTGACGGAAGCTTTCAACAATGCTGTTGCGTCCGCGGAAGCCCTGAACGCCTATGTGCTGGCGACGCCGGAAAAGGCGCTGGATATGGCACGGGCAAGCGACGAGCGTCTGGCCCGCGGTGAAGGCGGAATTCTCGAAGGACTGCCCGTTGGCGTCAAGGATCTGTTCTGCACCAAAGGAGTGCGCACGACGGCCAGCAGTCACATCCTCGACGATTTTGTCCCGACATACGAATCCACGGTTACCGCCAACATGTGGCGCGACGGGGCGGTCATGCTGGGCAAACTCAACAATGATGAGTTCGCCATGGGCTCGTCCAATGAAACCAGCTACTACGGACCGGTGACCAACCCCTGGCGCAAGGATGGCTCCAACATGGCGCTGGTTCCCGGCGGTTCGTCGGGAGGATCCGCATCGGCAGTTGCCGCACGTATCGCCCTTGCCGCGACAGCGACCGACACGGGTGGTTCCATCCGTCAGCCGGCAGCGTTTACCGGTACGGTCGGTATCAAGCCTACATACGGTCGTTGTTCGCGCTGGGGCATCGTTGCGTTTGCGTCGTCACTCGATCAGGCTGGGCCCCTGACGCGAACAGTGCGCGATTCCGCCATCATGCTCCAGTCAATGGCAGGCCATGATCCGAAAGACACCACAAGCGTCGATGTCGGTGTACCCGACTATGAGAAGGCCCTGACAGGTAACATCAAGGGGCTCAAGGTCGGCATCCCGAAGGAATACCGGGTCGAAGGAATGCCTGCTGACGTCGATGTCCTGTGGAACAAGGGCATCGAGTGGCTCAAGGCGGCGGGTGCAGAGATCCGCGACGTCAGCCTGCCGCATACAAAATATGCCTTGCCTGCCTATTACATTGTGGCACCGGCAGAGGCTTCGTCTAACCTCGCCCGCTATGACGGTGTTCGCTACGGTCTGCGTGTGCCGGGTGACGACATCATCGACATGTATGAGAAAACACGATCGGCCGGGTTCGGGGCGGAAGTGAAACGCCGTGTCCTGATCGGAACCTACGTGCTGTCTGCCGGTTATTACGATGCTTACTACCTGAAAGCACAGAAAGTCCGCACTCTGATCGCGCGTGATTTCGAGAAAGCCTACGAAGAGGTGGATGTCCTTCTGACGCCATCAACACCGAGTCCGGCCTTCGGTATCGGAGAGCGCAGTGGCGATCCGATTGCGATGTACCTGAACGACATTTTCACCGTCACGGTCAACATGGCCGGATTGCCTGGCATGTCGGTGCCGGCGGGTTTCAGCGAGGATGGCCTGCCCATGGGATTGCAGATCATCGGCAAGGCGTTTGACGAGGAAACGGTTCTCAAGGTCGGGGGCGTGATCGAAGAGGCCGCAGGCTTCATGCCGCCACCGGCCAACTGGTGGAGCACGCAGTGATGGCTGACACGAGCAACAAACTGATCCAGGGCGCTACAGGCGACTGGGAAATCGTGATTGGCCTGGAAGTTCATGCCCAGGTGGTCTCCGAGGCAAAACTGTTCTCCGGATCACCGACAGCTTTCGGCGGTAGCCCGAACAGTCACGTCAGCCTGGTCGACGCAGCAATGCCGGGCATGCTGCCGGTAATCAATAACGAATGCGTGCGCCAGGCGGTCAAGACCGGACTGGGACTGAAAGCAAAGATCAACCTGCACTCGGTTTTTGACCGCAAGAACTACTTCTATCCCGACCTGCCGCAGGGGTACCAGATATCCCAGTTTCAGCAGCCGATCGTGGGCGAGGGCCAAGTTGTGGTCGACCTCGATGACGGTTCTACGGCCGTGGTAGGCATTGAGCGTTTGCACCTTGAACAGGATGCAGGCAAAAGTGTGCACGATCAGCATCCCACCATGTCGATGGTCGATCTGAACCGTTCCGGCGTGGCGCTAATGGAAATCGTCTCCAAACCGGACATGCGTTCTGCCGGCGAAGCCAAGGCTTATGTCACCAAGCTGCGGACGATCCTTCGCTACCTGGGCACCTGCGACGGAAACATGGAACAGGGATCGATGCGCGCGGACGTCAACGTGTCTGTTCGTCGCCCGGGCGAACCTCTGGGCACACGGTGCGAGATCAAGAACGTCAACTCCATCCGGTTCATGGGGCTGGCCATCGAGTATGAATCCCGGCGTCAGATCGATGTTCTGGAAGAGGGCGGTGCCATTGACCAGGAGACGCGGTTGTTCGATCCCAAGACCGGCCAGACGCGGCCCATGCGTTCAAAGGAAGAAGCGCACGATTACCGCTACTTCCCCGACCCCGATCTCTTGCCGCTTGAGTTCGAACAGGCCTGGGTCGACGAGATCGCTGCCAGCCTGCCCGAACTGCCCGACGACAAGAAGGACAGGTTCGTCGCAGACTACGGTCTCAACATCTATGACGCCGGTGTTCTTGCAGCCGACCGTGAGTCCGCGGACTATTTTGAAACGGTGGCTAACGGGCGTGATGCCAAGACGGCTGCCAACTGGGTCATGGGAGAGTTGTTTGCCGGCTTAAATCGTCTCGAGGTCGATATAGCGGAGTCGCCAGTGTCGGCAGAAAACCTGGGACGGCTGATCGACCTGATTACAGACGGAACCATTTCCGGGCGAATCGCCAAGGATGTGCTTGATATCATGCTCGCTGACGGCGGCGACCCGACACAGATTGTCGAGGAGAAAGGCCTGAGACAGGTCTCTGACACCGGCGCCATCGAAACGATCGTCGATGAAATCATCGCCGCCAATCCGGACAAGGTCGAGCAGATCCGGGAGAAACCAAAGGCCATCGGCTGGTTTGTCGGTCAGGTCATGCAGAAGACCGGCGGAAAGGCCAATCCTCAGGCGGTCAATGCGGTACTCAAGGATAAACTCGGGCTGTAAGCGTCACTTGCACGAACGATACGGTGTCGTAAGATTTGGGTGAAGCAAGCCACTCACCTCGAACGATAAGGTATCCCCATGTCACAGCGACCGATTGATCTTCACTATTGGCCGACGCCCAACGGTTGGAAAATCTCGATCATGCTTGAGGAATGCGGTTTGCCGTACAATGTCGTTTATGTGGATATTGCGGCAGGCGAGCAATTCGAGCCTGATTTCCTGAAGATTGCGCCCAACAACAGAATGCCGGCGATTGTCGATCCGGACGGTCCGGGAGGCGAACTTGTCTCGATATTTGAATCCGGCGCGATCCTGCAATATCTCGGCAATAAGACCGGCAAATTTTACCCCGCTGACCCGCGTCAGCGCATTGTTGTCGAAGAGTGGTTGTTCTGGCAGATGTGTGGACTTGGGCCCATGGCGGGGCAGGCTCACCACTTCCGGCATTATGCCCCCGAGCCGGTCGACTATGCCATCAACCGGTACACCGACGAAGTAAATCGCCTCTATGGCGTCATGAACAAACGCCTTGCGGGGAGGGATTTCCTTGCCGGCGACTATTCGATTGCCGATATGGCTTGCGTTGGCTGGGTCAAGCCCTATCAGCGCCAGGGCCAGGACATTGAGGACTTCCCCGATCTCAAGGCGTGGCTGGAGCGAATGCTCGCGCGCCCGGCGGTGGCGGCCGGCCTGGCCGTCGGCGAGGAACGACGCCACTCCGTGGATATTGCCAAGGACAAGGACGTTCAAGCGATCCTGTTCGGGCAAAGAGCCCAATGAGGCATCCGTGTTGAGCTAAGAACGCGCCGGAATACTGGTTCTTTGAATCCCCAATCGGCGGCAGCATGAACGACGGTTGTTTATAAATTAAATGTCGAATTGTCGCTTATGCTTACGTAACTGTTACGATCTTGTTTTTACATTGTTTTAAACTGTTGGGAAATCAGGCGGATTTCCTAGAACTTCTCAGTCAACAAAAGATGAAACTAACGAATGATTAGAGTTTGATTCAAACAATATTAAGCGTGCCGTTTAACGCGATGTTGAACCCGACCCGGCAGCATTAGGGCATGCAAGGTGGGGAACCTTGCTGAACCAAAAATGCTCCTGGAGAAAACGATCTCAGGGGGGAGCCTAAGGGTAACAAGGGAGAAATCGTTATGGCCCGTTTTGCGATGTCTGAAATCGAAACCGCTGAAATTTCACATGGTGTTGAAACCGCCGATGCGCTGTTTGGACTTGGTCTTGAATACTCGACCGGTCGCGATGTAGAAGCCGATCTTATCGACGCGCACAAATGGTTCAATCTGGCGGCGTTGAAGGGTAACCGCGCGGCACGTGATTATCGCGCCGAGATCGCCCAGGAAATGACCAGTGAAGAAATTGCAGAAGCACAGCGCAAAGCGCGTGAGTGGCTGAACAAGCACTAAAAAAGGCGGCCAATACGCCGCCTCTTTTTGCTTTTCGTCGGCTTCATGTCATTTGTAAGAAACATCTGAAATGTGTCCGATAGCAATCAGTAATCAGAATAGGATCTGCTTGGGTAGAACAAGTCCAGGTCGTTGAAATTCTGAAACCGTTCGAAGAACACACGGTCCGCCTGCTTGCGGCGGTAGATCTCGGTTTCAAGGACGTCGGTTTGCTTTTCAATCTGAGCCTGGCGTGTATGAGACCGGGGCAGTGTATATGAGTCCGGGGTATAAACATGCCCCTGGGGTACGAAATACTCATCGGCTTGAGCCGGTGCGACGGGTGCATTTAAGCCAATCGCAGCCAGAGCGGCGATAGCGACAAGCGATCCAGAAAATTTCATGCCCTGCGGTCCTTACCCTGAAATCCTTACTCCGAAATATCATGGCCAACAATGGTCACGAATCTCAGTACGAAGCACAGATTATAGTTCTATTCACCATGTTGATAGCAGAAAATAGGCCTTGGCTAAGACGAAACTGTGGCAGTCACTCAATTTTGTTCGAAGGTGGGGCAATTGGGCCACACTATGGTATTTGGATGCCTCCAGATTTTCAGATGATTTGAACCATGCCTGCTGCGGCATTCATGTTGTTCGGCTAGCGAAAATTGAAACTGTTCGCATGGCGGATCGCCTATCCGGACAGGTCAACGCCGTCAAACAACCCGGCCATGTTGTCCATTTTTTCAAGGGTGAAAAGCCGGTCAATGAGCGTCGCGGTGTCTTTGGATGTCAGGCGCTCCCTGCAGCACAAACTGAATTTTTCGGCCAGCACGGCAGTGGACATCCTGTTTGTCGGCATCCCGTAGGCGACAGGCCTGGCGTGCGTGTGTTGTTCTGAAGACTCTGTCCTGATCGTGACGACAGCGCCTTCCGGGCCGTCACCGGGATCGGGAAGGGCGCCGTCAAGGGTCTCCGATATGCGCATTTCGACCTTGTCCATGAGATCTCGAAGACGGCAATTTTCGAGATGCGCCAGGTCCAGGTGTGCCGGTTCAACAGTGCCGTAGAGGATCGCGCAGGCGACCGCGAACGGCAGGCTGAACTGGGCCTGTTCACTGGAGCGAGGTTGGGGGAACTTCAAACTGGTGGCAA
This sequence comes from Hyphomicrobiales bacterium, assembly GCA_021775835.1. Next base: position 19,457 of record JAJFHC010000149.1, read on the forward strand.
CCAGTGGAGTGACGATGCATTCAACACGGGCGATATCACCGTCTTTCAAATCATGATTTTCGGCCAGGTTCGCTGCGGCCTGACCTGCGGCCAATGCTGCAGAACACAAGGGATACTGCTTGAACAGGATGCCCGGATTCAAAAGCCCGTATTGTGAACCAAGCTTGTCGAGCCGTTGGTGTAACACGACGTCCGGCTTAAGGCGGGATACCCAGCCATGGTCCGCCCCGGCGACATCCGCTCCGGCATGATGACCTGCCTGGGCCAGAATAGCTGCCTCATAACCCTGTCTGGCCGCGATGCCCACACCCAGAGGCTTGGCCGGCGAACCGAGAACAGCCCGGCTGCCTGCCGACGTCGCCATGGCCAGTCCGATTGCCGCTGCAGTTTGGGAGGCGTCCAGGTCGTAGATCTTTGCAACGCTCGCCGCTGCGCCTACCTGGCCCAGGAGTGATGTGGTCCACCAGCCGTCGAAATAAATTGAGTGACCGAGGAAGTCAGCGAGCGCGTAACAGGTTTCAACACCTGCAATGAACGCTTCAAGAAACCGGTGGCCAGACGCCTGGCGGGTTTCGGCAGCGGCAAGGGCTGCAGGCCAGCAGACAGCCGTCGCGTGAAAGATCCCCGTGTAGGAGGTGTCATCGAAGTCGAGGACATGGCCGGCCGTGCCGTTGATGAGAGCGGCGGCAGGTGCCGAGAGTCTTGAGCCAGGAACGGTGAGGGCGGTGCAGTCTCCTCTGCCGTAAAGTGCCTCCGATGGCTCAGCGAGGTTAATGACGGTCTGATTGCGCGATCCAGCCAGAGCCACGCCAATGCCATCGATCAGGCAACGATAGGCTTCGTCTCTTGCGAGGGCTGGAACATCTGACAGGTTGAGGCCGTGCACCCATTCGGCGATCGGGTCGATTACAGTCGAGCCGCCGCTTGGGCGACGTTTCGTGTCAGGCGATTTCATAACCGAATTCTGTGGCAGCCAGTGTCAACCAATCCCAGAAGGATCGCACAAGCCCAGATGAAACATACAAATCGAAGGTGTCGTCTGTGCTTGCGGTAACGAGGTGGACAACCACGCCGCTGTGACCAATCGATCCCTGGGCGATCGACCCTTGTGGGAACACCGACGTGTGAAGATCGATTGGCAGGCCCTTGGCCAGAATTTGCCGGGGAGACTCACCCTGAATCCTCAGGACTGTCCGGCTATCGGTCAACTCGACAACGGCAGCCTCGTCTGAGGTGATGTCCGACAGATCGGCCGAGGCGTTCCGCTCCGTGATCACCCAATACCGATAGGGGCCCAACCTCATTATTGTCACGCCGTCGGTGGTTACGGCGCGTCCAGAGGTTGCCGCCGGTGGCAGGTTGGCCGCGTCCTTGATCTTTGTTTGCACGGTTTCCAGCGTGTCGGGCCAACTCGTAACCTGGACAATTTTGCGACCATACATTTCCGCAATCAGTATTGGATGGGCTTCAGAGGAGGGATTGCCGAAGCGGCCGTGCTTCAGGACGCTGGTCAGGGGCGATGTGCGCTCAAGCATGGACACGTTCTCCTTCCGGATCGTAGAAGACCGGATCGACTATTTCCACCGTTACGGTTTCATCCCGCAATGGGAACACCACATCAACAATGTCGCCTATCCGGTTTCGACCACCCCGGACCAGGCCCAGGGCGATGTTCTGTCCGGCAGCTGGGCTATAGGTGGTCGAAGTCACATGACCGATGTTGTAGCCTTCCATTTTCGACCTGTCCTGCTCGACAATGTGAGCACCCTGGCGGAGCTTCTCCGACTTCGAAACCGGTTTCAGGCCGACAAATTTTTCCCGGTGACCGGCCTGAAGGCCTTCGCGGTGGCGCAGGACGCTTCCGATGAATGGCTTTTTCGAACTGGCCATTTTTTCAAGACCAAGATCTTCAAGAACGGTACGACCGTCGAGCTCCGGTCCCGCGACGTGACCCTTTTCGATCCGCATGGCACCCAGCGCTTCAGTACCATAGGGAATGATCTCGAAGGACGCGCCTGCCTCCATGATCCTAGCCCAGACGGCCTCGCCAAACCCTGCGGGTGTGTAAAGTTCGTACGCCAGTTCTCCGGAAAAGCTGATCCTGAGAACCATGATCGGAGCACCATCGAGGTGGCCCTTGACTACACCCATGAAGGGCAGTTCTTCGTTGCCGACGGGCAGGTCTGTCAGGGCGTTTGCCAGGACATCGCGGCTGCGCGGCCCGGCAATTGCCATGCCCGCCCACTGTTCGGTGATGGAAGTGACGTCAACGCGCAGTTCAGGCCAGACGACCTGCAGATAATACTCCAGCATTGTCATGACGCCGGCGGCATTGGCTGTCGTGGTCGTCATGAAGTAATGGTTCTCTGACAACCGTGACGTTGTGCCATCGTCGTATACGATTCCGTCCTCACGCAGCATGATGCCGTAGCGCGCCTTTCCGACGGCAAGTTTGCCGAAGCCGTTGATATAGATCCGGTTCAGAAATTCGCCCGCGTCCGGTCCTTGAACGTCAATCTTGCCGAGCGTGGAAACATCGACCATGCCGACTTTTTCGCGCACATGTTTGGTCTCGCGGATATAGGCTTCTGTCAGGGTCTCGTTGCCTTGCTGGTAGTACCGCGGGCGCAGCCAGGGACCGGCATCAATCCATACTGCGCCGTGGCGTTCATGCCAGCCGTGAATCGAGGTGAGACGGGTTGGGCGGAAATGCTTGCCAACTTCCTCGGCGGCAAAAGCGCCCAAGGCTACCGGCGAATAAGGCGGACGGAATGTGGTTGTGCCCACTGACGGAATGGGTTCACCGCGTTGTGCGGCAAGGATTGCCAAGCCATTGATATTGGACGTTTTCCCCTGGTCGGTGCCCATCCCGAGCGTGGTGTAGCGCTTGAGGTGTTCGACGGACTTGTAACCCTCGCGATTGGCCAGGTGCACATCGCTCGCAGCAACATCATCCTGCAGGTCGACAAACTTCTTGGCGCCACCGGAATCGGCGACTTCCCAAAGCGGCAGGATCGGTGTTTCTTCACGGGCATCGATATCGTAACTGCTCATTCCCTTCGGTTTGAAGCCACAACCCTTGGCGGCCGTCTCGCCGGCCGTGATCCCCATGTTGAGGCAACTTGCCGTATCCCATTCGCCGCAGACGGAACCGGCACTCAGTTGGGCATCGGTGTCTTCCGGTGCGACAAATGTCGCCAGTTGTTCATTGAAAACCGGCTTCCGGCCCACATGGCTGTGCAGATGAGCCGATGGGGCCCATCCACCGGAGACACACAGCAAGTCGCAGTTGATGTTACGGGATGACGACGGTGCGTCCGGGCCTGCCGCAGCGATATCTACTGACTGCACTGCCTGACTGCCTTTGGCGCGGGAGACGACGTGATTTGTGATGACCTTGATGCCATACCGGTCTGCTGTCGCGATCAGATCGCTCGGCGCATTCTCGCGGGCATCGACGATGGCTGCCACTTCGATGCCTGCGTCGACAAAATCGATCGCGGTTGAATAAACACTGTCGTTGTTTGTGAAGAAGACGACCTTTTTGCCGACGTTGACCCCATACTGATTGACATAACGTCTGGCGGACGCAGCCAGCATGACGCCAGGCAGGTCGTTGTTGCCGAACACCAACGGGCGCTCGATTGCACCGGTTGCAAAGACGATCTTGCCGGCCCGCACAATCCAGGAACGCTGGCGCGGCATGTGACCGTCCGGTTGTGGTTTGTTGTCCTGTACGTGTTCGAGCAGGCCGACCACGTTATGGTCGTAAAGCCCATAGGCTGTTGTGCGGGTCATCACGCGTACGTTGTCGAGGTCGGCAAGTTCACGGCCCAACTCGACCGACAAATCAACCGGGTCGGTTGCTGATACCGGTTGTGTTTCCGTCAGCATGGCACCGCCGATGATCGGGTTCTCGTCGACCAGCAGGACCCTGGCGCCGGTCTGGCCTGCGGCAAGAGCCGCGGCAATACCGGCGGCTCCGGCGCCAACGACCAGAACGTCACAAAAGGCATGGGCCTTTTCATAGCGGTCAGGGTCGGGAAGAAGAGTTCCTTCGCCCATACCGGCGGCCCGCCGGATGAACTTTTCATAGAACATCCATCCCTTTTGACCCGGCCAGATGAAAGTCTTGTAGTAGAACCCGGCGGGAAGGAATGATGAGAAAAGCGAGTTGATCGACATGAGATCGAATTTGAGGCTTGGCCAACGGTTCTGGCTGGTCGCTTCAAGACCGTCATAAAGTTCCACCATGGTCGCACGGGTATTGGGTTCGTGACGAGCACCACTGCGCATCGTGACCAGTGCGCTGGGTTCTTCCGAACCGGCCGTGTAGACTCCGCGGGGACGGTGGTACTTGAAACTTCTGGCAACCAGTTTTACGCCATTCGCCAGAAGTGCCGATGCCAGTGTGTCGCCCTCGCAACCAACATAGGGCGTGCCGTCGAAGGTAAAGCGTAGTGGACGGTTGCGATCAATCAGGCCACCTTCTTCAAGGCGATGGGATTGCTTGCTCATGACCTTACCCTTTTTGGCGCGCAGACGGTGCGCCGGCACTGTCGGCGACCGAGAAAATTTCGTGAGTCAGGGTGTCTCGTTCGACGGTCAGGTAGCGCCGGCACCCCTGAGTGTGTTGCCAGAGTTCAGTATGCCTGCCGCGCGGATTGTCGCGCAGAAATACATATTCGTTCCACACACCCATATCCGTGCAGTCAAGGCCCGGAAATTCGCGGGTTGCATCGCCGCCGTATGTGAACTCAGTGTGGTCCCGAACACCGCAATGAGGACAATCGATCCTTAGCATGCCCGATCTCCCTAATGTGCTTTCGGCGCGGGACCCGCGCCTTTTTCGTCAATGGTGTAGCCCTTTTCGAACCGGTCGAGCGTGAACTTTGCATTCAGCTCATGAGGGCGGTCGTTGGCAATCGTGTGGGCAAAGCACCAGCCGGAACCGGGCGTTGCCTTGAAGCCGCCGTAACACCACCCGGTGTTCAGATAGAGACCGTCAATCGGTGACTTGCAGATTATCGGGCTGCCATCCATGGACATGTCCATGATACCGCCCCAGTGGCGCAGAACACGTAGTCTTGAAATGCAGGGCATCATGGCGACACCGCCGCTAATTACATCCTCGACCACCGGCAGGTTGCCGCGCTGGGCATAGGAGTTGTACATGTCCAGATCGCCGCCGAAGACAAGGCCGCCCTTGTCGGACTGGCTGACGTAAAAATGACCGGCACCAAACGTCACCACAGTATCAATGAGAGGTTTGAGCGGTTCGGAAACAAAGGCCTGGAGCACGTGACTTTCAATCGGCATCCTGAGGCCCACCTTGTCAGTAAGCAGGGTCGTACTGCCGGCAACTGCCAGGCCAACCTTGTCTGCCTGAATGTTGCCCTTGGTGGTTTCAACGCCGACCACCCGGCCATCTTCGCGCAGGAAACCTGTCACTTCGCATTGCTGGATGATGTCGACGCCGTATTTGTCGGCGCCCCTGGCAAAACCCCAGGCGACCGCATCGTGACGAGCCGTACCGGCACGGGGCTGGCACAGTCCGCCAAAGACCGGGAAGCGGGCGTTTTCCGTGTAATCGAGCATCGGTATCATGGCCTGGACTTCGTCACGGGACATCAGTTCAGCGTCGATACCATTGAGCCGCATGGCGTTTCCGCGCTTGGCGAAGGCGTCCATCTGGGCATCCGAGTGAGCAAGATTGACAATGCCCCGTTGGGAAAACATGACGTTGTAGTTCAGATCCCGGCTGAGACCTTCCCAGAGCTGCATTGATTTTTCATAAAACAACGTGTTGCCAGGCAGCATGTAGTTGGAACGCACAATGGTCGTGTTGCGTCCGGTATTGCCGCCGCCAAGCCAGCCTTTCTCAATCACGGCAATGTCGGTGATGCCGTGCTCCTTCGCGAGATAATATGCCGTGGCAAGACCATGACCGCCGCCACCGACGATGATAACCTTGTATCTCTCCTTGGGCTGCGGGTCGCGCCACGCCAGCGGCCACTTCTTGTGGCCCGACAGGGTATGACGAAGCAGCTGAAAGGCGGAATAGCCGCGAATGGCCATGATAAATGTCTCCCAGATTCTTTGCCGAGACAATAGTGTTGATTTGGTGCGTTATGTAGCTGATTTGCGGCGCATTAGGCAATTTTTGATTGTGTATTAGTGAAACTTATTTTGACCGGCTCGCCTAAAATATTGATTATGCTACAGGGAGCTCGAAAATGCTGATTTCAGAGATACACATCTATCAGAAAGATCTGCCCGTCGTAGGCGCACCGTACACGATGGCGCGAAGTTCGCTGGCTGAAATGGATTCAACGATTGTCCGTGTCGTCACTGACTGCGGTCTCACGGGATGGGGGGAGACCTGTCCGGTCGGACCGGTCTATCAACCACACCATGCCAGGGGCGCGCGGGCCGGCCTTGAGGAGATGGCGCCTCAGCTGATCGGCGCGAATGCTCTGGACATTGACCTTGCGCGCACGGTCATGGATGACACGCTCAACGGTCACAATTATGCGAAAGCCGCACTTGATATTGCCTGGTGGGATCTCCAGGGAAAGCACTACGGAGAAGCGGTTTGCCGGCTTCTGGGCGGTGCCCGAACCGACCGCGTGCCTTCTTACTACGCCACCGGCATCGATACGCCGGATGAAACGGCAAAACTTGCCCTGGAAAAAATGAGGCAGGGCTTTACCCGTCTGCAGATCAAGGCGGGCGGCAGGGATATCTCGATCGACATCGAAACCATCCACAAGGTGTGGGAGACAGTCGGGTTCAAAGTTCGGCTCAAGGTGGACGCGAACAGGAGTTGGACCTCGCGCGATGCCCTGTTGATTTCAAGCGCCTGCCGCGACATTCCGGTTGTTCTCGAACAACCGTGCAATTCGATTGAGGAAGTGGCGTCAATCCGGCCGCAACTTTGTCATCCGGTCTACCTGGACGAGTCTATCCTGGATGTTTCGACCCTCCTGAGGGCGATTTCCTTGGGTGTTTGCGATGGCTTTGGATTGAAAGTGACGCGGCTTGGCGGATTGAGCGCCATGCGAACAGTCCGGGACATTTGCGCTGCACGGATGCTGCCGCACTCCATGGATGATGCCTTTGGCGGCGATATAATCGCGGCTGCTTGTGTACATATGGGAGCGACGGTTCAACCGCACCTTCTTGAAGGCGTCTGGATTGCCGCCCCTTACCTTGGCGATCATTATGACCAGGAGGATGGTATTGATGTCGAGGAGGGTCACATCCGCGTGCCTGTCGGCCCTGGTCTGGGTGTCAATCCCCATGAGGATCGGGTTGGAACGCTTGTTGGGTCTTTTGACTGAAAAATTACTATCCTTTGATAGTGCTCGTTCAATTCTCCGGAGAGGGGCAGGTTGCGACCTGGTGACAGATTTTACCCTGTAGCGAGCCAACCAGGTCCGAGACGGCGGGCGCGTAATCGTCCCAGTCTGTCCGTGAACAGATATAAGCCTTGTGCCTGGTGATTTCTGTTGCCATCGGCCTGGCCCAGTTGGCGTCCATTTCAATCAATTGCTCGGCTGTATAGAGCAGATACTCCACATAGGTCTCGTAGGCGGCTCGTTCCTTCGGCGAGTCTATGGCGCAGTAACTCGCAATGCTGAGCTTGGGGTTCTGGATGGTGATGTTCAGGTACTCGCGGTAGATCTCTTTTGCGGCCTGGGCTTTCTGTATACGCTCGCTGGCATCGATCTGGAGTTTGACGGCGATAAGGGCGGCGAGGGCAACAAAGGCTGTCAAGAGGGCGCCGGAGGCTTCGAGTGCAGCGGCGTTTGCCTTGATCCAGCGCCACATCATGTGACTTTCGGTTGCTGTTGCGTTGCACAGTGGATGCCGCCGCCGGTTTCCCCCACGGGATCCACGTTCAGGGCAATGACTTCACGGCCCGGGTAAAGTTTCCGGAGTATCGAGACGGCCTCGGCGTCAGTGTCGCGATCACCGAACTGCGCGGTCACTAGGGCGCCGTTGCAAACATAGTAATTGACGTAGGACGCGACAAAATCCCTGGATATGACCCGGATGTCGTTGGGTTCGGGAAGGATCTCGATTTCAAGCCTCCGGCCGGACCCGTCTGTAGCCTGCCGCAGGATATCGTGTGTTTCAAACGCAGCTCTTGACCAGGGATCGTCGGGATCGGCTTGTTCAGGCAACTGAATGACAACGACACCGGGTTTTGTAAAACGCGCCAGAGAGTCGATATGGTAATCCGTAATATCGGCCCCTTTCACGCCGGGTGCCCAGATCATCTTTGTGGCGCCCAGGGCTTCCAGCAGTTTCGTTTCTATCTGCTTCTTTGAGCCTTTGTTGCGGTTGGGGTTAACCCAGGAACTTTCGTGGGCCATGAGAGTCGAGCCGCCATCGGACTCAACACCACCGGCTTCGCCGACGATGCCATTGTCGAACACCGGCACACCAAGCCGCTTTGCAACGCGGGCTGCAACGTGGCGGTCATTTCCGTGGACCTGTTTGTTGCCCCAGCCGTTGAAGTTCAGTTGGCTGATGGCCAGGTCGCCTTTGGCATTTGTCACGAACACCGGTCCGGCGTCGCGGCACCAAAGGTCGTCAGTGGGAATATCCCAGATCTCGACTTTCGACGAGAGCCTACGCCGTGCACGCTTTTGATGTTTCTGATCCATCAACATCACAACAGGTTCGAATTCGGAAATCGTGTTGGCGATATCAGCTATGGTCTGTTGAAGCATGTTCAGGAACCCGGGATCGGGATGCACCTGACGGTTGACCGGCCATTGCATGAATGTGCGCTCGTGCGGTTCGGTTTCTTCTGGCAGCCTGAAGCCCGCCGCACCGGCGGAGGCGGCGGCCGGTAAGGAGCCCGACATCAGGGCAGCGGCCAACACAACGGAAGACTGGATGAATTGACGTCGAGTGGACATGTGTTTTTTGGGCCCGGTTCCGGTTGTTCCAGATGAATCATCAATCGAAGGCTAGCGCCTAAATTTCAGGGCGACAACAATGGGTTTGTCGCCCCGGCAGGGTCAATAATGATCTGGTCGGCACACCACGGCGCCATTTCCGTGATCTGAGGCAGCAGTTTTTCCTTCAGAACGCGAACACTGGTATCGGCAATGAGACGTGCGCTCTCAGAGAATTGCGGATCTCGCACCAGCAGGCTCAAACGGCGGGTCAGGCCAGGCCCCGGCAATGGCGCAAGCCTGATGCCGGGCAGGTAGGTCGCACTCTGGAGACAGCACAATGGAGTGGCAATTGCCCAGCCGGCACCGCCGCCCACCATGGACAACACCGAATCGCTGAAGTCGAATTCCATTCGGTGGGGTGGCTGGAGACGCAGGCGCCGCAAGTGACGCTCGATGTCACGCCCGATGTTCGAGCGTTCACTGAACCGGATGATTTCGTGCTTTTCCACCAGCAAGCCGAGGTCGTCGATCGGACCCTCGAGCGACGCGGGAACCGCAAGCAGGTAAGGTTCCACCAGAAGATCATAGGACATGTGCGCGAGGTTTTCCGGAACGCTCTCGCCTGTGGTTACGATGATGTCCACGCGCCGCGAGGCAAAGTGGTCGGACAGCATGGGCGAAAGGCCCGACCAGACCCGGCAGTGCTCGGCAATCTTGCCAAAGGTCTCGAACAGATGCGGTCCGACCGCGGCGACAAACGAGTCGATCATGGCGATGCTCAGAAAGGGCGGGATCGTGTCGGCTGCGTTGCGTACATGATCGATGGTGACATCGGCTTCAGCCAGGATATTGGATGCGCGCTGGGCCAGGATTTTGCCCGGCCCGGTCAGGGCCAGTGGCCTCACCGTGCGGTCTACCAGGGGAACATTCATGCCCTCTTCCAGGGCATTGACGGATTGTGAGACGGCAGACTGGGTCATGCCAAGGCGCTCGCCGGCTGCCGTCATGCTGTGGGTTTCCGCAACGGCGAGAAAGACTTCGAGGGACCGCAGGTCGAATGCTTTTGGGTGACGCATGCTAACACCCTGTCAAACAACGAAGTCCTCTGCAACGTTCATTGGATGAGCTGGCCGAGCCACGTTCCTTCCGGATGCCGATGCCCGTGCGGTTGCATTCCGCTATGGGGGGCGATATGAGGGCGTCTGTCTTGGTCTGAACACGCCGTCGATGGCGTCTTGAAAAGTACAAACGGGATGAGCGCTATGCGGACAGTGTATGTAAACGGCGAGTACGTGGCGGAAAACGAAGCCAGTGTTTCGATCTTTGACCGGGGTTTTCTCTTTGCCGACGGCGTCTACGAAGTGACCTCGGTCCTCGATGGAAAGTTTGTCGATTTCGACGGACATTACAGCAGACTTGAACGGTCTCTTGCCGAACTGCGTATTGAAGCATCCATCACGCGAGAGTCCATACTGGAGATGCATCGGCAACTTGCCGACCGCAACAACCTGCACAACGGACTGATTTACCTCCAGGTGACACGCGGGGCGGCGGATCGTGACTTCGGGTTTCCCGAAGATACAGCCTGCACTGTGGTCGCGTTCACGCAGGAAAAGGAAGTCCGCAACCCAGACATGGCCCGCACAGGTGTCAAGGTGGTGACTGTGCCGGAGCTTCGCTGGGAACGCCGTGACATCAAGAGCGTCGCGTTGCTGGCCCAGGTGTTGAGCAAGCAGGCTGCGCGTGAAAAAGGCGCCTTCGAGGGCTGGATGGTCGAAGACGGCATGATTACTGAAGGCACATCGTCAACCGCGTTCATCGTGACTGAGGACGGCAAACTGGTGACCCGGCCTCTCAGCCACGCCGTGCTGCCGGGGATCACGCGCATGGCGGTGCTCGACCTGCTATCGGAAACCGATCTGGAACTGGACGAGAGGATGTTCACGCCCAATGAAGCCTATGGCGCGGCGGAAGCCTTCCTGACCAGTGCGTCGAGTTTTGTCGCTCCGATCATTGAGATCGACGGCCACAGGATCGGTGGCGGCCAGCCGGGACCGGTGGCGCGTCGGCTGCGGGAGCTTTATTTGGCGCGTGCGGATGCGGGGTAGGGTGGAAAGTCGTATCAGGTCATCCGACTGATGTGACGCTCGAGCATCGGCAAGCGGTCGTTTCCGAAAAACAACCTGTTATCGAAGTCGATCGTCGGGGCGCCGAAGACGCCGCGGTCGATGGCAACTTGAGTGTTTGCTTCCAGACGGGCCTTGAAGTCACGACTTGTAGCGGCTTCCATGGCGGCGTCTTGGTTAAGGCCAACTCTTTGCGCGATCTGGCCGAGGACCGCCTGGTTGGTGATGTCCGCCGCCTCGCTCCAATAGGCGCGATAAAGCGCCAGTGAGAATTTCTCGACGGCGCCTTCATCCTTGGCATACAGACACACGCGCATTGCCCTGGCATTGCGCAACGGATAATCGGGGTGGAATTCGACCTTCAGGCCTTCCATCTGGGCCCAGTCCTGCAGGTCGGCGTGATACCAGGCCACAAAAGACGCGCTTTCTTCCAGCGGCCGTCTCCCTTTGATGGCTTTGACAACGCGGGGAAGCTGGAAGGGCAGCCACTCCACGGTCTTGTTGTGACGCTCAGCCAGCCGACCTATCTGATTGGCGGTCAGGTACGACCATGGGCTCTGGATGTCGTACCAAAACTTCAGAACCTGATTGTCCTGATGCGTGGAAGCGGGCGGCGTGCTCTCGGGTTTCGTATTGCCCGGCTTCTGTTTGGCCGACAGAAACCTGTCCAGTTTGACGACCGCACGTTCATGGTGGCCATCCATGATCAGTCTGCCCGCCTGCCGGGCTTCAACGGAAAAACGGAGCTGGCGGCCTTCCTGACCGAGAAACCGGGCGGAACATTCAACGCCACCGTTGGGAAAAGCCGCAGCCTTGTGCTGGACTGTCACGGAAGTTCCGACACTGACCTCACCATCCTCGAAACACGGTTCCATCAGGTGGTAACAGGTCATCTCGAGATAGCCGATAGTTGCTGGAGTGGAGATGACCTCGACGCCGGGATTGCCGATTGCTGCGGCTGTATCTTCAGGTTTGGGCTGTACAGACCAATTGTAATCTGTTCCCGGTAGAAGTGGCTTCATGAAATGTATTTCTGACGATCTGTTTAAGTTTAGTGATTATCCTAGCGGAAAACCTTGTCAGAACGATACAGGTAAATATTTACCGGTGTAATTTTTCAGCAGCTTTGGTAAATGCGAGCATGATGTCTTTTAATGTAATCTTAAGTTGGTCCGCACGCTCCTTGCGGTAAGTATACGGAAGTGTTTCATCCATATAATCAATTTGTGTCAATTCCATCTGAACGGCGTGAATTTGCTGGTCCGGATTGCCGAAGTGACGCGTTATGTGACCGCCGACAAACCTGCCATTCACGACACGGGTAAAGTCCCCACTGCTCATGGCATCAGCGATCGCACTCTCAATCGAACTATCACAACTGGCGCCTCTGCTGGTTCCAAGGTTGAGGGTCGGCAGGCGCCCGTCGAACAGCCGTGGGATAGTCGAGCGGATCGAGTGACAATCATAAAGAAGGGCATACCCGTGCCGTGCGTGGATGTTGGACAATTCTTCGGCGATCTTCGTGTGATAGGGCTGCCAATACCTCCGGGTACGTTCGGCGATTTCATCTGCGTCCGGCTCTACTCCTGTCTTGTAGATCGGTTCTCCGTCAAACATTTGCACCGGGCAGAGCCCGGTCGTGGCTTGTCCTGGGTAAAGGCTGGCATTGTCAGGCGGCCGGTTCAGATCGACCACATAGCGGCTGTATCGTGCCTCGATTGTGCTGGCCTGGAGGTTTGAAACAAAATCGTAAAGTCTTGGGATATGCCAGTCGGTGTCATGGAGATGCCTGGCATCGTCGGTCAAACGATCGGCGATGGCGTCCGGTACGTCGGTGCCGGAATGCGGAGAGCTGACGAGCAGGGGGCTGTCGCCTTGATTGAACGTGAAGAAGTCACTCATGGATTCCTGACCTTGCCGGCGATGGCCACATGTTCCAGGGGGTTGAACCCGATCCTGTAGGCGAGTTCGCC
>JAJFHC010000150.1 GCA_021775835.1 Hyphomicrobiales bacterium
CTGCGCCACCCAAAGGCCCGGCAACTGTTAGGGGAGGCATTGGACCTCGGTGTTGAGGTCGTCGGCGGTATTCCCGACTATGAGTTGACGGCCGAGCACGGGAACCGGTCGATCAAGGAGCTGTGTGCGATTGCCGCCGAGAAGGGTCTGCTGGTCGACATGCATATGGATCAGACCACCGATCCTCAGTCACGGCAGATCGAGGCCCTGACCGCCGAAACCATCGAACTGGGGCTGGGTTCCCGGGTGACGGCCTCGCATTGCCCGACGCTTTCCAGCGTTAACGAGTACTACCTGGGCAAGCTGATCGATCAAATTGCGCAGTCCGGGATGAACATCATGGTTCAGCCGATGCAGGCCGCGACCTGCTGGGGGCTGATGGCACCCATTGGCAAGCTTTTGAGCGGCGGTGTCAATGTCGCCCTGGGTCAGGATTGCGTCCTCGACCCCTGGTATCCGTTCGGTGCCTGCGACATGCTCGACATCGCTCACATGGGGGCGACCTTTGGCCAGGTTCTGGATACAAAAAGGAAAAGTATGTTATTCGAGTCTGTCACCACGGTCGGCGCCCGTGCACTCGGAATCGATGACTACGGTCTGGAAGAGGGTGGCCCGGCCGATTTCGTAATTCTTCAAGCCGACAATCCGGCGGAAGCCATAAGGCTTCGACCAACGCGGCTGGCGGTTATCCGTGGCGGCAAGGTGCTGTCAAGGCAGCAGAAGCAGCAGGCCTCGCTTACCCTCGGCAAAAAGGACCTTACCGTGGAGCTCGCGCGGCGGCTGCCCGTTGAGCGACCGGAGACGTAGCGGACCCTATCTGTCGTTATCCTGCATGCACCATCTGGGCCAATTGGCGTGGCAACACCGGTCGTCCGTGGTCTTCCAACGCCCCGACCTTGGGCCGTTGGGCAGAGTATGTTGGGTCCACGCACCAATGGTGTTGGGGTGGAGTTTCACCAATGTCCTCCCTAAGGCCGAAGCGCTTCAGCAATGACAGCCGCTGCCGCTGTAGCACCCGACGCGCCGATCGGGGCGTCCATGGCGAGCAGAGCGGCTTCGACCGTGGCAAGAGTGCCCAGTACCATCGGGGGATTCAGGTGTCCCATGTGACCGATCCTGAAGGCACGGCCGGCGAAGTCACTCAAGCCAATGCCCAGCACCAACCCGGCACCGGTCTCACAAATTTTGCACAAGCCGATTGCATCGACGGAACCGGTGATAATGGTTGTCGTCGAGTTTGACCGATGGGCCGGGTCGACAATATTGCACTCAAGGCCGCCGGGCACCGACCAGGCATCGACTGCTGTGCGCACGGCATTGGCAAAGACCGCGTGTCTTTGCCAGATTTGTTCGAGCCCTTCGTCGGCAATCATATCCAGGGCGGTCCGCATGGCATAGATGTGCTGCACCGGCGCCGTGCCGGAATAGCGCAGATAGTGCGCCCCGTCGGCAAGGCGGGCGGTCCAGTCCCAGTAGGGAGTGCGCATATCAGCGTATTTGTGAGCGGCCATTGCCTTGTCGTTTGCCCACACAAGACCCAGACCGGGCGGGACCATCAGCCCCTTCTGGCTACCGCCAACCGTGACGTCGACGCCCCATTCATCCATCAGATACTCGACGCATCCAAGCGACGCGATGCAATCGACCATATAGAGAGCCGGATGACCAGCCGCAGTGATCGCGCGCCTGATCGCGGCGATATCGTTCCAGACGCCGGACGCGGTGTCGACCTGGACCACCAGGACCGCCTTGATCTTGTGGCCGGTGTCCGAGCGGAGTCGCTCTTCCACGGCATCGGGGTCAACCGCCCCCCGGTCCGGCGCGTGGAGCACTTCCATATGCGCGCCCAGCACTTTGGCCTGGTCTCCCCAACCAAGAGCAAAATGGCCGGACTCGAGCACAAGCACATTGTCACCCCGGCTCAATGTATTCGTCAGGGCCATCTCCCATGCGCCGTGACCGTTGGACACGGCAATGAAAGGCTGGGCCCTGGTGCGGGCGATCGCCGACAGATCCTCAAAGACGCTCAAGCTGGTTTCCACCAGTTCACCGTCGTAGATGTTCGGCATCGCCGTGTGCATTGCGTTCAACACGCGGTCCGGGATAACGGACGGGCCGGGCATCGACGTCAACATGCGGCCTCGGTTGAGTGTCATGGGGAATCTCCGGAACTGAATTTGGCGAGCGATCTTTGGCTTGAGACGAAGAAAAGTGTGCGCGGCTTTCCGCCCATATCCCGCTCTAACATATAGTGAGCGATCAGGTTCCATGATTTTTGATACTTCAACCAGAATTCATCCCGGTCCGGAAGGGAAACTTCACTGTCCGGGACTTTGTCCTGGAAACCGAAGACTAATCCGACAGGGACAAAACAAACTTTTGAACGATGCCCGCAATGCCGACCTCGACAGGCCGGATCGAGCGTCCTGTTTCCGGAGGTCACTTGATCCACGGCCTGACAGCGTTTAACGCTACGGACCATGCTTATACTGGACAACGTCATCACAGACCGCGGTTCCAAATACGCGGTGTCAGGCGGCGAGTGCCGCTCGGCAGATGATGCCAAGGTTTTCCTGAAGGAACTCAAGCGTAAAAAGAAGTTCCTGAAAGCCACTCACAATTCCTGGGGCGTCGTGTGTGCCGAAGGCTCTTTGAAAAACGATGATGGAGAAAGCGGCGCAGGCATGATCATTCTTCGTATGCTGGAGCGCGAAGGACTTTTGGATCATATTGTGGTCGTGACGCGCTGGTACGGCGGAAAACATCTCGGCGGTGACCGTTTCCGCCACGTCCAAACGGCTGTACGTTTGTATCTTGACGCACAGTGACGACAATCAAATGCGGGACCGACACGATGTTGTCGCGTTCTGACCGTGATACGATCATTGCCTGCTTTCATGGTTGGAAAATCGGAAACTTCTATTTGAATCTGTTTTCCCCGTCAGGAAGGGTTACGATAAACCAAAGCTCATGATCTGGCCGGGCTGAACCTCCCGGTTCATTCCCCAATGCGTTGAAGAGAGATGCGGACCGATGCGCGCACTTACGTTTCCCCTGTTGCTTGTTGTATCTCTCGTGGGCCTGACTGCGTGCGAAGAAGACCAGGTCGAGGTCCCTGAACGAATCCGTTCGATCAAGACGTTCACGGTGACGGAGGCAGCCGGCGGCAATGTGCGGGTGTTCCCGGGCAGTATTGTTGCCGCAGACACCTCATCCCTAAGTTTTTCGGCTGCCGGGACCGTCGCCACTGTTCTCGTCGACCGGGGCGACAAGGTTAAGGCGGGGCAGGTGCTGGCGACGCTCGATCCAAAGCCGTTCGAGCTCGATGTGGACGTGGCGAAGTCCCAACTCAAATCAGCGCAGGCCAATTTCGATGAAAAGGCGCTGGAACTGACGCGCCAGCGCACACTCTTTTCCAAAAAAATCGTGGCCAAGGCCGCGCTCGACAAGGCGGCCGCCGCGGCATCGACGGCAGAGGGTGACGTGGATGTGGCGCGCGCGCGTCTGGCACAACTGGAACGCGATCTGACGAAGACCAAACTCACAGCGCCTTACGATGCGGTGATTGCCTCGCGTGACGTCGAGCCTTTCAACGAGGTCGCGGTTGGCAAGAGCCTGTTCGTCGTGAATTCAGAAGGCGCCTATGAGCTCGAGTTCACCGTGCCCGACAGCGCGGTCGGCCGTGTGGTTCTCGGACAGAAAGTGGCGATCGATGTGGGCTCTCTTGCCGCCTGCGGCTGCCAGGGGCTGGTCTCCCAGATCGGCACGGTCTCCGGGGCGGCGAATTCGGTCACTGTAAGTGCCGTGATTTCAGACCCGCCATCGGATCTGTTGCCCGGCACGTCTGCCAAAGCCACGATCCTGTTTGCCGGTCGCGGCACGACGCGGGGGTATCTGATTCCGATCGTGGCGGTTGCGGCCCCCACCGACGGCAGTCCGGCAGGTGCCCATGTCTTCAAGTATTCAGCGGATTCCGGGTCGGTCAGCCGGGTGACGATCAAGGCCGGTGAAGGCCGCGACAACCTGATCGAAGTCACCGAAGGCGTGGAACTGGGCGATGTCATTGCGGCTGCCGGAGTGTCCCTGCTGCGTGACGGTCAAAAAGTGAAGCCGCTCGCCAACTAATCCAGTTGTTAAGGCCTGGAGGGCCCGCTTCATGATCACCCGTCTTGCTCTGGATAATACAAGGGTTACGATCATCCTCGTGCTGCTGATCATCGGTGTCGGCCTGCAGACCTATCTGAACTATCCAAGCTCCGAAGACCCCACGATCAAGATCCGCCAGGCTGCCATCGTTGCGACCTATCCGGGCATGTCGCCGGAACGGATGGAGCAGCTGATTACCGACCGCATCGAGACCAAGATGCGCGAGATCGCCGAGATCGACGAGATCAAATCCACATCGAAGACCGGGCAGGTCAGCATCGATCTCAAGCTCTACGACTCGGTGAACAACCTGGAAGCGGTGTTCCAGAAGATCCGCAACAAGGCCAACGACCTCAAGTCCGAACTGCCGTCGGGCACAGGTGGTCCGTTCGTGTTCGACGACAAGGGACTGACGGCGGTCGCCACGATCGCCCTGTGGGCCGACGGGTTCACGATGAAGCAGATGCGCGACGTCGCCCGCGACGTGCGCCGCAAGCTCTATACCCTGACGGGGATCAAACGGGTCGAGCTCTACGGTGTTCAGGATGAGCGGATCTATCTCGATCTCAATGCCGCCAAGCTGGCGCAGTACGGGGTGTCGCCGCAGCAGATTTTTGCCGCGCTCAGCGATCAGAACATCATCGAGCCCGGCGGTCAGATCAAGGCCGGGTCACGCTCGATTCCGCTGGAGCCATCCGGCAATTTCGGATCGATCGAGGATATCAGAAACCTGGTCTTCAGGATTCCCGATACCGACAACGTCGCGCGGTTGGCCGATGTGGTCGACGTGCGCCGGGACTACGTGGACCCACCCGAGACGCCGGTGTTCTACAATGACCGGCAGACCATCGTGCTGTCGGTGTCGACCGCCAACGGGGTCAACAACATCGAATTCGGTGGTCGGCTCAAGGCGATGGTGGCGGACGTCCAGCAGGAACTGCCCGTGGGCTACGTGCTCGAGTATGCGACCTTCCAGCCGGCGCTGATTGCCGATGCCGTTGAAGGTGCTGTCTCCAATGTCTATCAGACCCTGGTGATCGTACTGGTGGTGGTGATGGTGTTCCTGGGCCTGCGCACCGGCCTGATCGTCGGGTCGTTCGTGCCGCTGACCATGCTGCTCGGTGTCATCGTCATGCGCCTGCTCGACGTGGAACTGCAGCGCATGTCGATTGCTGCCATGATCATTGCGCTCGGCATGCTGGTCGACAACGGCATCGTGGTCGCCGAAGATATCCGTACCCGCCTTGAGCGCGGCAGCGACCGGATGGCAGCGGCGATCGGGTCGGGCACGTCGCTGGCCATCCCGTTGTTGACGTCTTCGCTGACGACGATCCTGGCGTTCCTGCCCATGTTGCTGCTCGAGGGTGCGGCCGGCGAATACGTGACCTCGCTCGCCCAGGTCGTGACCATTCTGCTGCTGGCTTCCTGGGTCCTGTCGATGACGGTGACGCCGGTCTTGTGCTGAAGGTCGATGTGACGTCGGGCCAGTCCGTCGAGCCCAGTTTCGACGGCGCCGTCTACCGGGCTTACCGCGCGGTCCTGATGTTCATCCTGCGGTTCCGCATCGTCTTCATCGGCGCCCTGGTGGCCATTCTGGTGGTCTCTTTCCAACTCCTGGGGTTCGTCAAGACGGAGTTCTTTCCGCTGGGCAAGCGGACCCAGCTTCTGGTCTATCTGAATTTTGAAGCCGGCACCGATATTCGTGCCGTGCAGAGTGACCTGAAGACCCTGACCGGTTGGCTCGCGGACGAAAAGAGCAATCCGGAAATCGACAATCACATTCTCTATATCGGCAGCGGCGGCCCGCGGTTTTTTCTGGCGCTGGCACCTGTGGATGCCGACCCGCACCGGGCCTTCATCCTGATCAATACCAAGACCACAGACGACGTCGACACGCTGGTTCCCCGAGTCAACAAGTTCATGGACGAACACCTTCCCGGTGCCCGGTCGGACGCCAAGAAGATGTGGTTCGGCGGTACTGAACCCGGTGTTGTCGAAATTGAACTGATTGGCCCAGACGGCAAGGTGTTGTCCCCGGCGGCGACAAAAGTCGAGCAGGCATTCCGCGACGTTCCGGGCACGCTCGGGATCAAGAACGACTGGGATAACCGGATCCTAAAACTGGTGGTCGACGTTGATCAGATCCGGGCGCGCCGTGCCGGGGTTACATCGTCAGATGTGGCCAAGACCTTGGGGACGTTGTTTGCGGGAACCGTGATCAGCGAGTACCGGGAAGGCGATCTGATCCTGCCGATCGAGCTTCGCGGCGACCAGGAGATGAGAACCTCGTTGGCCGGCCTGCAGCAAGTCAACGTGACCTCCAGCGTGTCTGGTGACGCTATAGCCCTGGCCCAGGTGGCAAACGTGCGGGCCGAGTGGCAGTTCAGCCGCATCGTCCGCCGCGACCAGCAACGCACGCTGACGGTGCAGGCGCGCAACCCGTCCGTGCCGGCGCCGCTTCTGTTCGCCGCCGTGAAGCCCACTCTCGACGCGCTCGACCTGCCGGCGGGCTACAGGTGGGAAGTGGGTGGCGAGATCAAGGACCAGGGCGAAGCCAACTCAGGATTGTTCGGTCTCCTGCCGATAGCGCTTGCCGGCATCGCGATGCTGCTGATCGGGCAGTTCAACTCGATCCGCAAGGGCGGTATCATCCTGCTGACCATACCTCTCATCCTGATCGGCGGCATAGCCGGGCTGTTCATCATGGGGGCGACCTACAGCTTCATGGTCATGCTCGGCTTCTTCAGCCTGGCCGGCATCCTGATCAACAACGGCATCGTCCTGATCGACCGGATCCAGATCGAGGAAGCCTCGGGCAAGGACCCGCTCGACGCGGTCGTGACCGCATGCCTCGTGCGGCTGCGGCCGATCCTGATGACGACGCTGACGACAGTGTTGGGCTTGGTGCCTCTGATCCTGTTCGGCGGTGCCCTATTCTACGGCATGGCCTGCGTCATTGCCTTTGGATTGATCGTGGCAACGTTCCTGACGTTGGGATTCGTGCCGGCGCTGTACACGCTGTTCTTCCGGATTCCGGTGAAGGACGGAGCAGCTGCCACCGAGATCTGAGACGGCCCGACCCAATTCGCCAACCGATCATGATTTAGGCGGTCCCTTGTCGGTTCCGCGCGATCAGCCTAAAAATGAGCAATGGATCAGGGAAAATTTGCAAACCGGCTGTCAGCGGTTCTGCAGGTTGGCGCAACTGCACGGGACTCGCGCCACGCAGTGCGGGTGAAAATGATGTACACCGCAACCATGTTGGCGGCAGCGGTGTATTCCTTACTGATTGCGCTGGCGCCGGATCGGACCGCGATTGAGCGGGCCATCGATGTGTTTGCCGTTGTCATGTGTCTTGTCACTGTGTTGGTGCTGCATGTCACGAAGTCCACCCACACAACATTTGCGCTGGCATTCGTCTGGATCATGACGGTGCTTGCCGGATATTATTTCATCCACGGCACACGCGATGGCGACATGTTTTTTGTCATGTTGTTGCCGGTGGCGGCGGTGGCGTTCTTCGGTCCCCGCCGTTCGCTGAAATATCTTGTGGCGAGTATTGTGGCCGTGGTGCTGATCGTCGTCTTCGACACGATGCTGCCACGGATATCGCATGACTGGAACCTGTCTCCGGCGAATCCGGACGCGTGGCTGTTTCACGGGACCAACAAAACCACCTTTCAGGCGATCGAGACGGTCACGTTCTTCAGCGTAATGCTCATTCTTTATGCCCTGAGTTACGCCGGTGCCGGTGCTCTTTGGGAGGCCAACAAAAAAGGTGGAGACCCTGCTCCTGAGTATCCTGCCGAAGTCGATTGCCGGAAGGTTGATGTCAGGGTCGGGCGGCGACGAAGTTGAAACCATCGTCGACAGGTACGAAAATGTGAGCATCCTTTTTGCCGACATTGTCGGTTTTACAGTCTTGTCCAGACGGATGGAGCCTGGAGAACTCGTTGTGTTGCTGAACCAGCTGTTCTCTGAGTTCGATCGCATAACCACCCGGCACAAAGTGGAAAAGATAAAGACCATCGGCGACGCCTACATGGCCGTTTGCGGCCTGCCAAATCCCGACGAACGCCATGGCGAACGGGTGGCCGACGTTGCCCTGGAAATGATCGATGCGGTTGCACGGTTGAACCAAACCAGGGAATACGACCTGAACCTGCGCATCGGCATAAACTCCGGCCCGGTGGTCGCCGGTGTCATCGG
Source organism: Hyphomicrobiales bacterium (assembly GCA_021775835.1). The sequence continues at coordinate 8,356 of JAJFHC010000150.1, forward strand.
GCGTAACAAATTTGCCTATGACTTGTGGGGCGAGACCGTCAATACGGCAAGCCGGATGGAAAGCCACGGCAGCCCCGGCGTGGTTCAAACCAGTCGTTCAACACATGATTTGCTGAAAGATTCCTACGACTTTCGCTCTTTGGATGAGATTGCCGTCAAGGGTTATGGCCAGATGCCGGTCTGGCAACTTGTTGGTCGAAAAACCAGCGTGACCTAGGTAAAATCTGCTCTAGTTCGGCAACCGCACAATTTTCACTGCAACACTCTGCACCGATCGGATCAGAACCGTTCGGCAGACCGCCGATGGACCTTGTTCTGCTGTTACAGTGCGGCCCGTGACAATCCATGTCTCAACCACCATCATCCCCGCTACACGCCGTTTGAAAAAGTTGCCGACAGCAAGATCAAGGCAGCGGGAGTCAAGCTTTCCGATGTCTCGAGCGATGAGGTCTTCCTCGTGCACTCAGTCGCTCCACCGGAACTTGGCAAGAGCGGCGGCAAGGTTTTGTTGCCGACAAGGGCATCATCCGACCTGCCAGCCTTGGTAATGATCCATGCTTTTGGATATTGTGGACACAATTGGTCTTTCAACTGAAAGTGCATTGATGTGGCAACAACGATATCCCAGGCAAAAGGGTGCAGGAATTCCGACGGGCCTCTGTCCCGCGTCCGGTTTGCTGGTGCGGTGGTTCTATGGGCCGTGGTCTGTGTCTCGGTTCCGGCATGGGGACAATTGCTTGGCGGTGAAGACGATCCACCGATGTCACCCAAAAAACTGACACCAACGGAACCGCCCGAACCACCGAAATCATCAGAGCCGCCAAAACCCAAGGCCGAACTTCGGACAGCCTTCGTCGCCGATGTCTGCCGGCGGATCGAAGTTGCGGCAAAGGCGCGGGATCTGCCGCCGGGATTCCTGGCGCGGTTGATCTGGAAAGAAAGCCGGTTCGACCCCAATGCGGTAAGCCCAAAGGGAGCGTCCGGTATTGCCCAGTTCATGCCGGGCACCGCCGCGTTGCGGGGTCTTGAGGATCCGTTCGATCCACGCACGGCAATCCCGGCTTCGGCGCACTACCTGTCCGATCTCCGAGCCCGTTTCGGCAATCTGGGGCTGGCGGCGGCGGCCTATAATGCGGGTCCGGCACGGGTCCGACAATGGCGGGCCGGGCACAGCGGTCTGCCGCGGGAGACCAGGAACTTCGTGCTGTCGATCACCGGCCACCCGGCGGATGACTGGAACCGTACCACGATGCCCCAGGCGGTTTATGTGTTGGAGAAGAAACTGACGTTCCAGCAAGCTTGCCGACGGATGCGTATCCGCAATTTCAAGCCGCGAAAGCAGTATGCGCGCGCGCGCCTGCAGCCGTGGGGCGTGCACCTGACGGCCGACTGGTCGCCGACGAAGGCGCTGTCGCAAT